>CAJXRW010000186.1 GCA_913060525.1 uncultured Gammaproteobacteria bacterium | reverse complement strand
GAGATTTCTGCCTGTCTCGTGGGCTCGGAGATGTGTATAAGAGACAGGTAATAAGAGGGTGGTATTCTCAAGATTTTTCATTGCTAATGATTATTATTGCCCAAGGTTTTACAACATTATTCATACCGGTATTTGCCTATTTAGTGAGTCCTAAAAATTATAAAAAATTTATGGTATTAGCAATTTGTGCTATCGGTGTTATAGCTATTTTATTTTTTAATTATGCATCGAGCTTGCCCATACTGATAATAGGCATTTCTCTTTATGCTTTAGCAAATGGTTATATATCCGCAGTTGTTTTCTACTATATGTACTCATTATTGGGGATTGAGTTTCGATGCTCAATCACCTCATTGGCTTGGGCGATACCTGCGACATTAATAGGTGGTGCTTCGTTACCTGTTGCACAAGTTCTGGCTGAAAATAACTTGGAAAATATTATAGTAACCATAGTGATTATTTTTTCAGGTATGAGCTTTCTTTCAGTAAAAACCATTAAACCAATGCCATCAGATAATGATTAAATTTTCTTGCTTTCTTTAAGCCAAAACTTGGCGATTAAAAAACTAATCAAGAATAATATTGGTATTATAGATAATGCTAATGCAAAGCTTGAGTAGGTGATATTGTTTGAATCACCATTAAATAAATTAATTAAATAACTGGCAATTGGCTGAAAAATAGCGCCGCTTAATACGACAAACATATTATGAAACCCCATAGCTGTGCCAGAATTTTCCATTTTATTATTATCACTAACCACGTTAAAACTTAATGCTTGACCAGATATGGCGACACCAAATACAAATAAGAATAGTATGGTTAGAGTATAGCTTCCAGTGAAATAGATTGTGCCAATAGAAACAACAAGACCTAGTATTGGGAAAAAGGTCAATAAGGGTTTACGCTGTCTTAATCTTTCTGAAACAAAACTAAATCCTAAGCTGCCTATTGCAATACCTACCCATATAATTGCAATAGCTACGGAAGCTGACTCAATACTAAGTCCAATTGATTCTAAAAAAGGTACGCCCCATAACGAAGCAAGTATTGTTACTGGTGCAAACAGAGTCAATGCGTATAAACCAATTGCCCAAGTTTGACTATTGGTTAGAATTATTTTTATTCTTTTTCGACTTGCACCAGGTACATGTTTTACTGGTTGTGGTTTGTTTTTTACTGACTGAATACAAGTTGACATAAAGAATAAAAGAACAATACCAGCAATAACAAATACCAGCATAGAGTAAATCCAACCAATTTTTACCACAAGTAAAGCGAGCGGTACAATACCAACAATAGCGCCGATACAGCCTAATAGTTCTGTAATTCCAACAACTAAGAAGAATTTACTTGTTCCAAAGTATTGTTTGCCAATATACAAAGCACCAACAAAAGCTGAGGCTGAACCAAGACCTGTTAACATTCTTCCTAAACCGAAAATATAAATATTATGAAATAAGAAAATAAGAAGACTACCTGCGGTACAAAGAAGACAAGAAACTAAAAGTGTTAATTTTGCACCAAACCTATCGTAACTCACACCAGTAAACAATTGTCCTGGGGCATAGGCATAAAAATACATTGATGCCATAGTCCCAAACAGCGCAGTAGAAGTATTGGTAGAGCTAATAATATCTTTTGCCATAACCTGGGGTGATACTTGTAGAATAAATTCGTAAAGTAGAAATATTCCAGCAATGCTAAAGGCGATGATTCCTTTAAGTGTAGACATTTCTATAAATTCTTATATGAATATTTTGCATGCTAAAAATAATTCTTGTTATATTTCAGAGAAGTATAGTAAAAAATACAGCCCTTTTTTAGTTAATTAAAATTGAATATATCATTATATTTATTTGAATATACTTAATCGAAAATTTCTCATATAGTGCATCTAGTTAATTATAGTGGGAGTTGAAATTGAATAAGAATAAAATAGGCTTTGCTGGTGGTGTTATTGTTATCGCGATTATTTCGGTAGTTGCTTATTTAATTTCATTAATCCCAGCCATTGAAGATTTAGGTATTAGCCCATTAATTATAGGTATTATTTTGGGGATGATATACGCACACACTATCAAGCCTATTGCGCCTGATAACTGGTCACCTGGGGTAATCTTTTGTTGTAAAAGAATCTTACGGATTGCCATTATATTTTTTGGTTTTCATTTATCCTTTCAATTAATTGTATCAGTTGGAATACATGGGTTTTTAGCTTCAATATTAATGTTGGCGACAACTTTTATTATTGGAATGTACTTAGGGCAAAAAGTATTAGGTTTAGACCGAGATAGCTCTATTCTGATTTCATCAGGTAGTTCAGTATGTGGTGCAGCAGCAGTATTAGCGGCAGAATCGGTGATTAAATCAGAACCATATAAGGCGGCTATGGCAGTTGGAACTGTAGTGGTTTTTGGTACCATTGCTATGTTTATCTATCCAATTATTATGAAAGCTGGATTACTTGGCTTTGATGATATGAATTATGGTATTTTTACTGGTGCAACTATTCATGAAGTAGCACAAGTTGTTGCGGCTGGTGATGCGGTAAGTGAAAAAGCAGAAGTCGTTGCCGTGACTGTTAAAATGATACGTGTATTAATGATCGCTCCATTACTAATTATTGTGGGTTTATGGATTGCATCACAAGCCAAAAGAGCAGCAGTTGCTGGTGGCGGGCAGGTAGATAAGGTCAAGTTAGTTGTTCCCTGGTTTGCTGTTGGGTTTATTCTAGTTGCAGCATTCAATTCTTTGGATTGGTTGCCAGGAAATGTTGTGGGGGTAATATTAGAATTAGATAAGTTTCTATTAACTATGGCAATGACCGCATTAGGCGTTGAGACCCATGTATCTAAATTTAAACAAGCTGGTATTAAACCAATGGTTTTGGCTTTAATATTATTCGCTTGGTTGATATTTGGTGGTTTGGCAATTGTCCATTTGGTGGTGAATTTTTTATAAACCCTCTTTAGTTAATTGATTTTAATACTGTTTCAACGTAAATTAAAATTTAAATATTGGGGTTTATTACTTCTATCATCATTAAATAACTAGAAATTAAAAATGCGATGGATCCAATAAAGGTTGAAAGATTACTGCCCCAGTATAAAAATGCTTGCGAGTGATAATACGCTCCATAATATGCGCATAAGAAAAATCCAACCGCACCTATTAAATTAAATAATGCAGACCACCATCCAATTTTATTCATAGCAGGGATGTAAAACTTGTGTTGTACTTCTAGCATTGCCATTAAGGATGATATAAAGAAGCAAGTAGAACCAAGCATTTGTGGTAACCAAAACCAATTATATACCGAAATATTTTTAATTACTGATAATAAAACACCAATAATGCAAGCTAAAAAAAATACGGTTGCACCAATTAGCTGAATAAAGTTAAGCCACCAGGCCCAGTTTTTTAATTCAAATTTAATTCGTCTGACAAGAAATTTTTCTATATGTTTTATTGGGTGACTTGAATAGTGTAATAAAAGACTTATTTTTTGGTTACCAGGTTTTCTAATATGTATAAACGCAGGTCGATTAATGACTTCTAAATATGCTGCAATTCCTCCAATAATAAAAATACCGCCACCCATAAAAGCAGTCCAAGCGTTAATTTGATTTTCAACTTGGGCAGGAGTGGTTGGCCACATGGCATATATCCCGTTAATCAACCATACTAGGCTTCCAATTGTAAATAAAAATGCAACCCACCATGAAAGGTTAGCTAATTGAATTGTAAATAACTTTAATTTATTTTGCCTTTGTTTTTGTAATATGCCATTAATAAAAATAGGGTGAAACCGTTTTTTTCTATGGGCACGAGAGTTCCATTGAACGGTTATTTCCTTCCCATCTTCATGATGCTTAATAGTGTGATTGCAATTATCAAGTTGATTTTCAGGAATAGTTTTAATTAATGGGCGATTATTAAGGTTATCTGCCATTTCCTTATGAAAACTATTTAAGTGGGACAATAGTTCGATATAGGCTGAAAAAGAAATACAAAAGAATATACCCGATAGAAATTGCATTTAGCAGAGGTTGTTTATCTGGGTAAGTAACAAGTAGTGCTATTGTGGCAGCGCCCCAAACAAGTGTTGCTATAAACATTAACACCCTGACTAAGTAATTATTACTAATGTATTGCATGCGAGAAGGGTATATATATTTGATAGGGACAAAACTCAAGATACAGAGAATAAACACAATAATGACATTTGTTATAGGTAATGTCTGCCAATAATAAATGTAGAATATTGCTATATTCCAATAACTTGGGAAGCCTTTAAAGAAATGGTCTTCAGTTTTTGCATCTAGTTGTGAAAATTGGTAGCTAGCCGCAAAAACAATCGCAACTATACATGGAATATTCCAAAAACTTGGTATAACCCCTGACCAAGCAATAAAAAAAGCAGGGACCAATGCGTAATTGAAAAAATCAATCATGTTATCTAATAGTGCGCCATCTATCCGAACGTGTTTTTTTATATCAATTTGTCTTGCAAGTGTTCCATCCACAGCATCTATAAATATTATTATGGCAATAAGAATAAAAGCTAGTTTGAATTCAAATCGAGCGATAGCGATAAGGGAAAGCACACCTAAAACTGCACCACTTGCAGTGAAAATATGTACAAGCCAACCATATATTTTTTTACTTAAATCTGACATATAAAGTTATGGTTTAGTTTGGTTTAGCGTTAGTATAATACTAATTGATGAAATGAATAATTGAAAATTAAGTATTTAGTTTTTTTCCAATAATTTCATTCACTTGTTGAGGATTTGCCTTGCCTTTTGTCATTTTCATGATTTGACCCACAAAAAACCCCATTAACTTACTCTTACCGTTTTTTAAATCATCAAATTGTTTTTGATTGTTTTTGATGATCTCATTAACAATGTTCTCTAGTTCTGAGCTGTCAGAAATTTGTTTTAGACCTTTTTGTTCTATAATTTGATCAACATCTTTAACACCAGACAGTAATTCTGCAAATATTGATTTAGCAATTTTACCAGAGATGGTTCCATCTTTAATTCTTAATACAAGCTGACCCAGGTCTTGCGTAGATACAGGGCAATCTTGAATAGTCTGATCGTTTTTATTTAAGGCGCCCAGTAGTTCCACAATTACCCAATTGGCGGATAACTTAGGTTCTTGGGATTTGTTAACAACTTGTTCATAATAGTTTGCGACATTCATGTCTTGAAC
>CAJXRW010000185.1 GCA_913060525.1 uncultured Gammaproteobacteria bacterium | reverse complement strand
GTAAAGCCTTTCTTAAACCCGCGGTACCTGTCTTATAAATGTGTATAAACCTATGCACAAGCGAAGGGGAATATGCACTAAATTGTCATAAACATTTATGTTCCAGAAAATATTTCAACACATATTGTGCAGCAAAAAGTCGATTATGTGCTTGTTCTATCACAATAGACTGAGGGCTATCTAATACATCAGAACCGACCACCAAGTCACGCCTAACGGGTAAACAATGCATTAATTTTGCATTTGGTGAGACAGACAGTTTTTTCTTGTTTACTGTCCAACTTCTATCTTTATTCATAACTTGTCCATAATCCTGGTAGCTAGACCAGTTTTTCACATAGACAAAATCTGCACCCTCTAAAGCTTTATCTTGATCATATTCAATTGCACTATTTTTGGTGATATTTTTATCCAGCTCATAACCTTTAGGATGGGTAATCACAAACTCATAATCCATATTTTGAATGCCTTCAACAAATGAATTAGCAACTGCATGCGGTAATGCTTTTTCATGTGGCGCCCAGCTTAATACGACTTTAGGCTTCTTAACCTTTTTATGCTCTTCAATGGTTAATAAATCAGTTAACGTTTGCAGTGGATGCCTTAATGCAGACTCTAAATTAATAATAGGTTTCCCAGAAAACTTTTGGAATGCATGAAAAATCTGTTCTTTCTCATCATCACTTTTATCTTTAAGTTTAGCAAAAGAACGAATCGCAATCATATCACAATATTGACCTATTACCGCAGCGGCTTCTCTGACGTGTTCAGCTTTGTCAGCATCCATAACTACGTTATCTTCAAACTCTAAAGCCCAAGCACCTGTATTAAAATCAATAGGTAAAATATCCATGCCTAAATTCATGGCTGCCTGCGCCGTTGATATTTTAGTGCGTAAACTTGGATTCATAAAAATCATACCAAGCGTTTTATGTTTACCTAAATCACGGTAAGCATTTGGGTTTTTCTTGATTGCTTGACACGCCGCAATCGCTGCTTGAATGTCTGGTAAATCATTAATTGACATATAATGTTGCATTATTTTTTACCTCTTATTTTCATAACACGCAGCGTAGGGGCACGGCGCGCCGTGTCCCTACTAAAATGCTACTGGTTTTAATTTTAACCCAAGTGTTTCATCCCAACCTTGCATTAAATTTAAATTTTGGATTGCTTGCCCACTTGCGCCTTTAATTAGATTATCAATCACAGACACCACATGGAGATTATGACCATGTTTCTTGACTGAGATAAGGCAATTATTGGTATTGACCACACTTTTAACATCTGGCTCATTATCAACAACAAAAACAAAGGGTGACTCTGCATAAGCAGCTTTTAAAATATTATTAGCTTCTGCTTCACTTAACTGACTTTTAAAGTGGCAAGATGCAATAATACCACGAGTCATATTGCCTCTAAGGGGAATCATATTGATTTCACCCTGCCAGCCATACTGACTAAATTGCTGATTAATCTCTTTTAAATGCTGATGCTCAAATGCTTTATAAACGGATAAATTTCCTGAGCGCCAAGTAAAGTGCGTTGTTTCACTTGGCTTATAACCTGCACCAGTAGAGCCTGTGATTGCCGTAATATGTACCTCACCACTTAAAACTTGTGATTGAGCAAAAGGAAACAATGCCAGCTCAATCGACGTAGCAAAACAACCTGGATTAGCTATTTTACTGGCTTTGGTAATATCATTTTTATTGGCTTCTGATAACCCATAGACAAAACCATTTTGATTATTAATACGGTGATCCTGGCTTAGATCAATCACCATTGTGTTAGCAGAAAATTGATTCTCTTCTAAAAATATTTTTGCTTGACCATGTCCAACACAAAGAAAAATCACATCCACATTTTTCTTAATCTGATCTGTGAACATAGCTGTTGGTAATAATCCAATTAAATCAGTATGAACCAAATGAACAAATTGGTTAGCATAAGTTCGGCTATGGATAAAATCTATTTCAAGATTTGGATGACAAGCAGCAATTCTTAACAACTCACCACCTGTATACCCTGCACCGCCAATAATACCAATTGTGCTTTTGTTATTCTCTGACATCTAATTATCCAGCCAATTTTTGGTATGCTTTCAACTGATTACTTAGAATTCTTGAAAACCCTTTCACATCATCTGCCGTCCAGCTTTCATTGCTTTCGCCGTAAGAAGAACCTTCCGCAGCCATTAAATCGAATTTAGACTCACAACCTAAAATTTGATATTGCCACGGTGCCAACTGAACATAAACATCACCACATACTCTTTTTTGAGATGAAGCCAAATAAGCTTCTATATCTCTTAAAACTGGCTCGATGAATTGCCCTTCATGCACTAACTCACCATAAGTATTTGCCAACTGATCTTTTAATTTTAATTGTGCCTTGGTTAATACATGCTTTTCTAATGTATGATGTGCTTTAATTAAAATTAACGGTGCGGCAGCTTCGAAACCCACTCTACCTTTAATGTTGATAATGGTATCACCCACATGAATATCACGTCCTACACCATAAGGTTGCGCTAATTGCTGCAATTCTTTGATAATAGTGACAGGACATGCCAATTGATCATTTATCGCGATTGGCTCACCTTTTTCAAAAGTGATTTTGATTTTTTGTTTATCTTCAATGATTTTTGTCATTTGCGTTGGCCAAGCCTCTTCTGGTAATGGCTCTAATGATGTTAATGTTTCACACCCTCCTACTGATGTTCCCCATAACCCCTGGTTAATTGAATATTTAGCTGTTTTATCAGAACAAGGAATGCCGTGTTTTTTCAGATAAGCCTGTTCATCTTCTCTGCTTAATTTCTTATCCCGAATTGGTGTAATGATTTTCACATCAGGACACAATACATGAAACATCATATCAAATCTAATTTGATCATTACCCGCCCCTGTACTGCCATGCGCGATTGCATCAGCACCCATTTCTTGCGCAGCTTTCGCAATGGTAAATGCTTGAAACGCTCTTTCAGCGCTTACACACAATGGATAAGTATTATTTTTTAAAACATTACCGAAAATTAAATATTTTACACATTGCTTATAAAAATCAGAGGTTGCTTTAATATTTTGATGAGAGCTTGCACCTAAGGCATAAGCTTTTCTTTCTATTTCAACTAATTCCTGATCAGTAAAGCCACCTGTATCGACAGTTACCGTATGCACTTCATAGTCTTCTTCAGACATTAAGTATTTAGCACAATAACTCGTATCTAAACCGCCACTAAATGCTAAAACCACTTTCATCTTTTGTTCCTCTTTATTTTCTTTTGCTGGGTCATATAACATTGCAGTACATATGCAGTTTTGATAATCCTTGATTTTTAAAATATCAAAATTCACACAGCTTTGGCATCCTGCCCAAAATTCCTGATCTTCTGTTAATTGCTTATAATTAACAGGTCTATAATTAAGTTCTGAATTAATCTTCATGACACTAGGATTAGTTGTCAGACCAAATATTTTAGCATTAGGGAAATATTGCCTTGAAAGTTCAAAGGCTTGGCTTTTAAGTAATTTAGCTAAGCCTTGATTCCGATATTCTGGAAAGACGATTAACCCAGAATTTGCCACAAACTTTTTATCCTGCCAAGATTCTATATAGCAAAATCCAGCGACTTTATTTTGTATTGTATCTACTGCAATTACCGCTTTCGCTTGTTTAATTTTATCTTGGATATAGCCAACTGTTCTTTTTGATATACCAGTCTTTCTAATTTTTGCACTCTCAGAAATCTGGTCACAAATCTCTTTAGCAAAACAGCAATGCTTTGCTTCAGCAACAGAGATATTGATTCCTCTTAGTTTCATATTCGTAACCGAAAGTAACTCACAATACTAGAAATCTAGCAGAGCAATTATGATATGTATAATCTATTATATTAATTTATTGATAATAATTACTGATCAATAGGAAATTGATGATATAAACATATTGAAATTCAAGTTAATAAAATTTATCATCCAATTCTCAACCAAATATAGTCGCATAGCTCAGCTGGTTAGAGTACCACCTTGACATGGTGGGGGTCCGCGGTTCGAGTCCGCGTGCGACTACCATTTTATATCTTATATTTCATATAGTTATAAATTACGTAAAATATTATGCGAACGCAAAAATAACCTGGTGTTCCAATAGTGTTCCATCGTTGCGCTATTTCTATGTATTTGTATTAACCTCTATATGTATTATCAAAACATATCTGGGGTACGCTGATATTTAGCAGACCTATTCAAGCGCCTGGTGATTTTCTAAATTAAACTATAATACAATCCGTTTTTTTAAGCAGTATATTTGCATATAGACACTGCTGGTCTGATTAGTGGTAATGCACACTAGAGTTAATATTTGTTATGTGACTTTGTTTAGCACAGGATAAAAGATTATTATTAGAGCTTATATTATAAGTATATACCCAATACACATATAAATATTACTTGTCGAACCCACCAAATGACTTAAGCGGCACTCTCATGTAAATCAACTGAATAATGTATATTATTCCTATCTAATAAGTCTTGTAGTGCCAATTCAATAAAGACTTTTTCTGATTGACCTAATCTTTCAGCAAATTTTTTGGCTTGTTTGACGCTAACTTCTTTTCGATTATTTTCAAGTGCCGATAAATATTGTTTGGACACCCCTAACTTACCAGCAAATTCAGTTTGACTTAACTCTTCGCACTTTCTTATTGATACAATAGCCTGCCCTAGTGTCAATGGTCCATCATTTAAATCATTTAATAACTTCATTGTCTTAGTAGTCATGTTTATTTACCTCATCTACTTCAATATAGTTAAGCTCTAATACACCTTTGTCACACTCAGTATATATAGCCCGATAGGCCCTGCTTAACCTTATTGAGCGTTGACCTTTTCGAGTACCAGTTAATGGCTCATCATGAAAACCTTTAATTTTTCTTGTCTCTCGCAAGCCAATACGTTCAATATTTTCAACCCATAGCATGAATTTCCTACGAATATGAATAGGCACCTTTTTAATATCTTTAACAGCCTGACTTGAAAGCTCTACCGTTCTAGTTTCCATTTAGGCCAATACATCATCGTAATAATATTATTGTAAACTAAAACTGTTTACATATCAAATATTCAAGGGATATATAGCTAGAAGATGATTATTTAACCTGAAAAAACAACCCTGATATCTGTCTCTTATACACATCTGACGCTGCCGACGATCTACTCTGTGT
>CAJXRW010000184.1 GCA_913060525.1 uncultured Gammaproteobacteria bacterium | reverse complement strand
AGATTTCTGCCTGTCTCGTGGGCTCGGAGATGTGTATAAGAGACAGAAATTAATGTTGTCACACCAGCTATCTATAACCAAAAAGATGCTGATTCAACTTGTCCGTTAGTTTGCGAAAAACAAGGTGCGAAATGGTCTGGTGTATGGTTTAACAAGAAACAGTCTGGATGTGAATGTTTAAGGAAACAGTGTGCCCCAAATTGTGTCGTGCAGTTTGAGCCAGGTACAATTGACCCTAATTAATTTCTTTTGCTGAAGTGATTTTTAATTAATCCAATAAAATACATCAGGCATAGAATCATCGTGATACAAAAGCTGGTGGGCAAATTTACGTAAAATGACAAGGTCAGCGATATCCATATTGTTGCAACAGCAACACAAATACTGGTAATTAATAAACTATAAAATTGTTTGCACCATTGGGCTGAAATTGCACCTGGTACAACCATTAATACAAAAATAAGTAATGCGCCAACAATTTGACAGCCCATGGAAACAGTAATAGCAAGCAATATAAAAAAAGTGATATTTAAAAATTTTTCAGGTACATTTTTTGACTTTGCTAACACTGGGTCAATTGAAGAAAAAAGTAATGGTCGCATACAAATAATTAATATAATCACGACAACAAGTGTCAGCCAGCAAAGTGTAGTGATTTGATCTATGGATACGGCAAGTATATTTCCAAACAGGATAGACATAACGCCGCCAGCGTAATTATTCTGGTATAGGAATAAAAAATAAGCGCCAAGCCCCAAAAAAAAGGTTAATACAACGCCAATTACAAGGTCATTTTTTTTAACCTTATCGCCTAATAAGCCAATAACAATGGCTGCAACTATATTAATAAATAATTGACCAGTCATGCCTGAAACGCCAATCAAAACAGCGCCAGCAGCGCCTGTTAAGCTAGTATGACCAAGCGCATGGGCTGCAAAAGCTGTACGTCTTAATATCACAAAAGTACTAATCCAACCACATATAAATGCAATGATTGTGCCTGAGAAAAAGGCATGTTGCATAAAGCTATATCCCAACATAGACGTCCTCCTTTATACAAGGCATATCGAGACAATAATGAGCACTTTTATCTTTAAAGTGGATAAAGCCATCTAAGTGTATCGCTATTTCATGCATGTCATGGGAGACAATGAGCAGACTTATTTTTTTATTTTCGTGAATAGCCTGTAATGCTTGTATAAAATGTTGTTTTGCATTTGGGTCAAGGTCTGCTAATGGTTCATCTAATAACAACATTTTAGGATTATTAATTAGCGCTTGTGCCAGAAATATTCTTTTCTTCTGCCCGCCAGATAATGTAAAGAACGGTTGATGCATGTAGTGATCAGCACCGACCAGTGTCATCAAGTTAATCGCATTGCTATGGGTTTGTTTACTCGATAACGGCAATCCCCACTTCCAGCCAGCATGACTATTTTTAACCAATGTTAAACCAGACATATTCTCAGTCAGATTAATCTCTCTTTCTTGTGGTATGTAACTGATATTGGCATTTGCTTTGCCACAAGCTTTTCCAAAAATAGAGAGTGAACCTGATTTAGGTTTAATTATCCCTAAAATTGTCTTAAAGAAAGTTGATTTTCCCGTGCCATTATCACCAATCACACCAATCCATTGGTTGTCTAATATGTTTAAGTTTATAGTATCCGTAATGGGCTGGTTATAACCTAGTATGAGATTTTGAGCTTCGAGCATCATTTTTGAACGGATTCCAACGCTTTTTGTGTATCATTTAACTCAGCAAGTAGCCATTCATTTACAGTGTCATGGGTTGGCATAGTTTCTGATACTCCCACAACAGGGATATCAGATTTTTTAGCCAGTGTGAGAATATTTTGCGTGGTTGGGTCGGTAACTTGATCATTGTAAAACAAAACTTTCACTTTATGGCTAGTAATATTTTCTTCATACTGACCAAGCATTTGAGGCGTTGGTTCAGCATCATTCATGATTTTCCATTGAAAATCCAATCCTTCCATTTTTAATCCGAGTGCGTCAGCCATATATCCAAAAACAGGTTCGGTTGCCGTTACTGGAGTGTCTTGATATTTTTGTGTTAGCTGAACTATTTTATCTTGGACTTGTTGATTATCATTTAGAAATGCCTTTAGGTTATCCTTAAAATATTGTGTAGCTTCAGGGTTATGTTCAATTCCAGTGAGTTTTTCTGTGATTATCTTGGCAAATTTAGGAAAGGTCTCAGGTTGATACCATATATGTGGATTAGCGCCATCCTTTATCCCCATTAGTTCACCGACATTGATAATAGCTAATTTGTTATTATTAGATTGACTGTTAATCAGATTGCTCATCCAAGTATCATATCCTGCGCCATTGTAAACAATTATTTGAGCATTCGAGATGGCAATACTAATTTTAGACGAGGTTGAAAATAAATGTGGATCAGCGTTAGGGTTGTCTAAAATGCTGGTCACAGTGACATATTTGCCACCTATTTGGCTCACAACAGAACCGTAGAAGTTTTCAGCAGCAACGACATTTATTTTTTGTATAGGTTTGGCAAAAATAGCGGTGGTGAGTAGGCAAATAATTGTAGTTAAAAATATTTTTTTCATTTTGAAAAGATAAGTGGCTGGTTCTTGTAAGAATGTTACTTTATAACATTTATGATTGCAAACACAATTTACAAATACCATACAGCTCTATCACACTAGAAGAAACTTTAAATTCGTTATTCTTGGCAATGTTGTTAATAGACAGTTGTAAGTCATTATCAGATATTTCTGAAATATGTTTACACTTATTACAAACCATTAATATATGTTTAGATTGTTCCTGTTGAGCTTGATGAGAGCAAATCACATAACTTTGAGTGGCTTCAATTCTATGAACTATGTCTTCTTGCACCAAAAAATCTAATACTCTGTAAACAGTAGGCGGTTTGGCAGAAGGCCTATGTTGTTTAAGTGAATTTAAAATAGTATAAGCCTTAAGTGGCTTTTGATTTTGCCATAGGGTAGCTAATATATCTTTTCGTAAAGGTGTTACGGTAATATTCAAGGATTGGATATATTCTTCAAACGGCATAATGGCGTTGTAACTAAATAAAAGATTATTTTATTATAACTGAAAAGCTTAATTTTGCACGGTGCGCTTTATTTGATGGTAGCTTATATAACCTGTTTTGGTTTTTTACTTGAATTATTAGACCTGACATGCTTTTCTTAAATAAAGTTTTTATGGAAATGGCTATATTGTTTATGAGTATCAAAAATAAAAAAAATGGATTGTATAATTTCTTAAAACCATTTAAGAAAAATAATTTACGTTCTTATATAGGCTTATGCATGCTCAGCATGGTGCTTGTGTCTTGTAGTTGTTCTGATGATGGAGATTCACCAACACCAACACCAACACCAACACCAACACCAACACCAACACCAACACCAACAGTAGTTGTTGTCTCAAATGTTCCATCTATAATGCAAGCAGGGGGAACAGAAGGTGGGACAGTTTCGCTATCTTCCACAGAGTTGATTTATCTTCAGTTAGTAGTGTTGATGAGCGTACTATTACAATAACAGACACTTCGGAATGTAGCACTGCGCTAGAATTTAATCCTGACTCTGTTTCTGTTATTGTTGGGGGTGATGCAGTATCATTTAATATAACTGCACCAGCCGAGCATTGTATACATATAGTTACTTTTGAGGGCGAAGGTGTATCAACAAGTACAAATACCAGTGATGTTAATGTTATTAGTGAAGCTGTAGTCACTGTTGATTTATATGATGATGCTGGGGATGTCAATGCAAATGTAGTGCAGGGTGGTTCAATATATGTGAAATTTACATCACCAGTTGATTGGGAAGGTGTTTCTGATGAGCAGAGCTATACTGTATCAACGACTACAGATAACATTACTTTTGATGATGATATTGATTCTTGTTCATTTATTCCGCTAACTACAACCGATTGTCAAGTAATTGCTAATATTGGGTCAACTGTTCCTCCAGCCGATAATTATAGTTTTAGTATTACTCAAGGCGCTGGTACTGATGTGCCAGTAAGTAATTCCAGTTTAATATTTAATGTGGAGAGTGCAGTAAATTCAGTAGCATATATTGTTGATGAGAGTGAGCCAGGGGATGTTTCAAAGTGTGATATCGTTGATACAGGAAATTTGGAAGAATGTAGTAATGAAGGTGTTACTTATGGAGATGCTACTACTTTAGTTAATCCAATTGGTATTGCCATTCAAGAGATAGCTGGTGAGAACTATGCTTATATAGTAAATTCAACTAGTAGTAATGTTGTAAAGTGTGCAATAAATGAGCAAAATAACTTAGAAAATTGTACTGCATATGATGAAGTTTTGTTTGACGGTGGTGACTTACAAGGTGTTGCATTAAGAGAGGTTAGTAATGGTACGAATTATATATACGTTGCGAACTCTGAGGAAATTGGAGATTTCGATGATGGCGCAATTATAAAATGTGAAATTGGTGATGAAGGTGCAATTGATGCAGAAACTTGTACTGGCATAGGTGACGGTGGAATTGATGTTCCTGTTGGGATAGCATTTAGAGAATTTAATGGTCAAGTTTTTGCATATATAACTGTTGATGCAGACATTCTGAAATGTAATACAGACGCAGGAGGAGGGATACAGCACGAGTGTAATACTTCTGCAACGGATGATCCGATTGGTGGTGAACCAAAAGGTATTGTATTTCAGCTGGTTGGTGCTACTACCTATGCTTATGTGGCAGATGCTGGTGCTAACGTTGTTTATAAGTGTGAGGCAGATAATGTTGGTGACTTATCAGAATGTGTTGATGCGCTAAGTCCAGAAGAAAATCCTTTTGGTGATCCAAACTGGATAGCAACGGAAGAGATAAATAATAAAATTTATGTATATGTAACTGACCAAGGTGATAGTATGGCTGATCCAGCAATTCAAAGTGCTGTTATTAAATGCGAAGTATCAGAAAGTGGTTATTTAAGCAATTGTGAGGCTACTGTTAATGATATTGAGTCACCAGCTGGAATCGCTATAATAGACTTGTCAGAATAGTATGTTCTCTTGGAAATAAAAAAGCATCTAATTGGTGCTCTTAAAAATCGAATTTATTAAGTGTTTAGACTATTTCTTTTTCCCAAAACCAGCAAAACGCTTGTTAAAGCTGTCAACACGACCCGCTGTATCGACAATTCTTTGTTGACCAGTATAGAAAGGGTGACATTT
>CAJXRW010000183.1 GCA_913060525.1 uncultured Gammaproteobacteria bacterium | reverse complement strand
AGATTTCTGCCTGTCTCGTGGGCTCGGAGATGTGTATAAGAGACAGCCCATGTGCAATATTACCCTGACTATCAATACCAATTAGTCCAACATAATCACCAAGCATATTACTTTCAGAAATAGACTTATCAACTGCTAATTGAAGTTGCATACCATCTTCAACTCGAGTAGCAATTTTAGTGGCTGTAGCATTATTTAATATATGCTCCCCAATACCTGTACACGCTACGCCAGCATATTTTGACGCAAAGTTACCAGCCACTGTTGGACTATCACCTACTCTGCCAGGAACCTCGTAACCCGCACCCCCTGTGGAGGTTGCAGCACAAATATTACCACTATCATCAAGCACAACTGCGCCAACTGTTCCTGTATATCCCTTTCTTAACTCTAAAAACTCATTCCATCGTTGTTCCGTCATAGGGTTATAATCAGAAAACCCTAAAGCTTTTTTAGCGTATAGTGTCGCTTGCTCACCACTCAATACACTATGATGCTGCCCCATTAACTTATACGCTACCTCAACAGGATGCTCAATATTCTGAATATTAATCACACCAGCAAACTTACCTCTTTTACTATCAATAATTGAGGCAGACATTCTTATTTGTCCATCTTGCTGAACTCTTGATCCAGTACCCGCATTAAAAATTGGGTTACTCTCCAACAGTTTCACGGCATAAACAGCTGTTTTCAACGCATCATTTGACTCATCAAGATATTTTTTGGATTTTTCTATAATTGGTAATAACTCATCATGATAATCTTTAAAACTGGTATTTTTATCTTCTCTTGCACCACAACCACCATGGATAATAATCTTTCTCATAAATTTATATCCCTTTAAACTTTTCTAAGCTCTGAACGCATCTCATTAATAACCTCTTCATAACTTGGTTTCGTAAAAATTGCCGAACCAGCTACAAACGTATCAACTCCATGTGCTGCTATTTCTGCGATATTTTTTTCTGTAACACCACCATCAATTTCAATTCTGAAAGAAAAATGATTTTCTTGCTCAAATTTTCTAAGCTCAGCAGCTTTATCCAATACTGTTGGTATTAACTTCTGACCACCAAACCCTGGATTGACAGACATCAATAATACTCTATCCACCTTATCGCCAACATACTTTAAATGGTCAATACTTGTGCTTGGATTTAAAGCCAACCCTGCATCAATGCCATAGCTTTTTATCAACTGAAGTGAACGGTCAACATGTCTACTGGCTTCAGGATGAAATACAATGCAACTAGCGCCAACCTCTGCAAACCCTTTTATTAGCTCATCAACTGGCTCAACCATTAAATGAACATCCATCGGGGTTTTAATACCATAGTTTACCAAAGCTTTTACCACCATAGGTCCGAAGGTTAAATTTGGCACATAATGGTTATCCATGACATCTACATGAATTCTATCTGCGCCTGCTTCTACAACCTTGGCCACATCATCACCCAACCGCGCAAAATCTGCAGATAGAATCGATGGACAAATCCAATAATTTTTCATAAAAAGAGCTAAATAATGTATTTTAGAAGCATATTGAAAGAAAAGAAGAAATTAGTCAAGTTGGTATAATTAGTTTGGCTCTTCGGCATACTTACCAACTTTTACACCTTGAATCTGAACACGCTTAAACTGCAGATAGGCATTCCTTACTGCAATGTATGGGTCAATTGCATACTCAGTCAAACCATTCATCTGTGGCAGATAAATCGAAGCTTGGTTTACAGCATAAACCCCAAACATTCCCCAGGCTAAGCCTTCAGAAATAAAACCAGGGTTCTGATAGAACAAGAACATAGTTGGTGATGCATACGTCCACGGATTCAAGTAGATATCTGGTATAACTCCGACTGTATCACGTATAGTTGACGGACCTGCGAGTGGCCAAACAAAGTATGCAGACTCTTCCCATCCCCACTTTGCCATGGTTAAACCAAAATTTTGTTGATGAGGTGGCAAGCCAATAGAAGCCGCAACATCAAAGAAACCAAATACACCAAAAACCGTATTCAATACAAAACGAGTTGCATCTTTGCCTGCCTGTGCCCATTGCCACTGCAAGATATCATTTACAACATGTGAAATTTCAAATGAGTTATTGAAGAAATTACCAACACCATGTTGAGCATCTGTTGGTAAAATAAAGTCATAGACATCGACAACTGGCCCAACCGCATAATCATATGCATAGGTATTGAAAGAAAACATAAACCGATTATACCCTTCTAACGGGTCTGGGTTTTGTTTGGTAGCACAACCAGATGCAATAAATAGTATACCAGCAATTAATGCAACTCTTACAGCCTTGAGCATATTAAACCTTGGTATGAATCCTAAGTTAAAGTATTAGCACAAGGAGAACATATATCAATGCTGATACATTAAAATAGCCTTAAATATTTTATTGCGGTGATAACACAGGAGAAATGTTTTTTGGTAAATACTGCTCATCTGCCTCTGCAGACTTATTTGGCTCAAGCATATATTCATGCACTCTTATTAGGTTAATCTGTGTATCAACATGATTTAAATATGTGTTTCTGACTGCAATATATGGGTCATCTGCATATTCTGTAAGCTTAATAGCTGAAGGAATATAGATAGTTGCTTGCTCAGCAATATATAAGCCAAACAAACCCCAAGACAAACCATCAGAGATAAACCCAGGATTAGAATTAAGCAAAAATATTGTCGTAGATGAGTACGTCATCGGGTTTAAATATACATCAGGAATTAAGCCCACCGTATCTCTTATTGTAGATGGACCAATGATAGGTAATACCAAATAAGCCGAATTCTCCCAACCCCAATAAGCCAGCGTTAAACCAAAGTTTTGCTGTTCTGGCTCTAAACCAATGGATTTAGCCACATCAAATAAACCAAACACACCAAAAACGGTATTTAAGACAAACCTAAGTGCACTCTTTCCAGCAGATTTTGGGTCAGCTTGCAGAAGATCATTAACCGCATGTGATATCTCAAAAGTATTATTAAAAAAATTTGCTACTCCAGTCTGAGCAACATCAGGTGTAACAAAATCATATAATAATACCACTGGTCCAATCGCATACTCAAAAGCATAGGTATTCGCTTTAAACATAAAACGATTATAACCTTCATAAGGATCAAGATTATATTTAGTCGCGCACCCAGAAGAAAAACAAATAGTAGTAACGAAAATCAATTGGATAATTTTTTTCATTACCACACTTATTTGTTTAAGCCAATTTTCTAAATATAGTTAACGAAACCTATTATTCAAGAATAAGCACTAATGTTGATGATCGAATGAAGGTATTTTGATAATATAAATAAGATGACACCAAGAGGCCTAACGCAATGAATGTTGACCAAAAAGAAATTGATAAATTCTCAAGCCTTGCCCACAGATGGTGGGATACAGAGGGAGAAATGAAGGCACTACACGAGATCAACCCTTTAAGGATGAAATTTATTCTTGAATGCGCTTCTAGCCTTAACAATAAAAAGATACTTGATGTTGGCTGTGGTGCAGGAATCCTTACCGAATCTCTAGCACAAAGTGGAGGCAAGGTTACAGGAATTGATCTTGCAGAAGATTCTATTGACGTTGCAAAATTACATACACTTGAGTCAAATCTCACTATCGACTACCAAGCTGTTTCAGTTGAAAAGTTTGCTGAAAATAACACAGAAGCATTTGATATTATTACCTGTATGGAAATGCTAGAGCATGTACCAGATCCTACTAGTATTATCTCATCCTGCATTAATATGTTAAAACCAGATGGCTATTTTTTTCTTTCCACATTAAATAGAAATTTAAAATCTTATCTAATGGCGATCATTGGTGCTGAATATGTTTTGAACTTAATTCCTCGAGGAACACATTCATATGAAAGATTTATAAAGCCTAGCGAAATGTGCACTTGGTTAGAAAAGCAAAAGTGCCCTGCCATCAAGAGTATTGGTATTCATTACAACCCAATCACAAAGATATATAAACTCGGGCAAAACATCGATGTCAACTACATTGTCTGCGCACAAAAAATCACATCAAATTAAAGCTATTTTATTTGACTTAGATGGTACTTTAATTGATTCCGCACCTGGTATATTTAATACCGTTGAGTTTATCTCAGGTAAACATCAGTTAAATATGTTACCTCAATGCCAACTCAGACCCCACCTAGGAGAAGGATTAGCTGCTTTAATTCTCCAAAGCAACCCTAATCTCTCAAGACATACTGTTCACGAATATGCAAAAGAAGGCTTTGAATACTATAAAGAAAATGCGCCAATTACTACTAAGCTATTTCCAGATGTAGAGGAAGTCCTAAACTTCCTAAACAAACAGGAAATTCCTTGGGGTATAGTTACCAATAAACTGCGTAATTTAACTCTAGCTATATTTGAGAAACTCACAATATTAAATTCAAACAATATCCTAATATGTAAAGACGATTTACAAGTATGCAAACCTGATCCATACCCTCTTTTAAAGGCGCTTGAAATATTAAATGTAGAAAAGACAAACTGCCTATATATTGGGGACTCAATCCAGGATATGAATGCTGCTAAAAGAGCAGATATTTCTGGAATAATTGCATTGTACGGCTATCTACCAAAGGAAAAAGACGCCATATCAAATTGGCCACACATTGGTAAAATAAATAACTTTAAGGAAGTTTTAAATTGGATTACTTTATAAACCTGCCCAATAGCCCAACCAGCTTTTTGCCTATCAGGGGCAGTTTTTTATATTACTGTTATAGAAAACTTTCTCCTGATGAACAAGAGCAAATAATGGTTATTGAAAACATTCAACACCAACTTATCAATACTTCCGAACTGTACAAAGAAAAATTAGTCGCAATTAAAAAATTAGAGTGGTGGATTGAAGAAGCGAATAGAGTTTTCACGAGCTCACCTAATCACCCAACCTTAAAGGCTTTTGTTAAAATTAAAAACACCCTTGTAGTTGATCAACACAGTTTTATTAGACTATTTGCAGACAAAGCAGCAATACTAAATGGAGTGGACATTAATACTAACGCTGACCTTGATTCACATATTAATCAACAATATTTAAGATTTGAACAGATAAAAGCACAAATACTCCTACAAAAAAAATTAGATTCAATATCGGAAAAATGGGTTAACGAAATATCTCAAGCAATGGAAAAAATCAGATATATATACCTCTGTCTCTTATACACATCTGACGCTGCCGACGATCTACTCTGTGTAG
>CAJXRW010000182.1 GCA_913060525.1 uncultured Gammaproteobacteria bacterium | reverse complement strand
GAGATTTCTGCCTGTCTCGTGGGCTCGGAGATGTGTATAAGAGACAGGTTAAAGATAAAATTCCAGAGGGTAAAACGACGTGTGGTTTATGCTCTCGTCTAAGAAGAGGAATATTATATAATTATGCAAAATCTAATGGCTTTAATAAAATTGCATTAGGGCATCATAAAGATGATATTGTTGAAACCTTTTTTTTAAACTTATTTTTTGGTGGAACCTTAAAATCCATGCCAGCAAAATTAAAAAGTGATGATGGTGAAAATATAGTTATAAGACCATTGGCGTATGTTTCCGAAAAAGAAATTATTAAGTATGCAAATTATATGAATTTTCCAATTATTCCTTGTAACTTATGTGGTTCCCAGGAAAATTTACAGCGTAAAAACATTAAGAAAATGATAAATAATTGGGAAATAGATAATAAAGGCAGAACGGATATCATATTCAAAGCGTTGCAGAATATATCACCAAGCCAACTTCTAGATAAAAATATATATAACTTTGAATTTTAGTTAATGGTTTTTGGATATTCCTTTCATTAAACTCAATACTCTAAGGCGAGCTTCAGCTTCAATAAGTTGTTGCTGGGCTTTCATTAGGTCAACTTTATCGTTACTATTATCTTTTAATAGTGTTTCAGCCCGTTTTTTTGCTTCCTTTGCAGCTGCTTCGTTAATATCTTGAGGTCGTTCTACAACATCGGCAAGTGTAATGACTTGTCCAGGTTGTACTTCAAGAATACCACCAGCTACAAAAAGTAGTTCTTCTTTACCGTTATCAAGCTGTATGCGCATGCTTCCTGGCGGTATTGATGTGAGCAGTTGAGTATGGCCATAAGAAATACCTAACTCACCTTCCCCACCTCTAATAGATATTGCTATAGCTTCGCCTGAGAATATAGGTCCTTCTGCACTCACAACATCAACTTGTATTTTCTTTACAGACATAGTTTAAGCCTTATGTTATAGAGCTTTAGCTTTCTCAACTGCTTCTTCAATTGGACCAACCATATAAAATGCTTGTTCAGGCAGATGATCATATTCACCAGCGATAATGCCTTTAAAGCCAGCTATAGTCTCTTTTAATGATACATATTTCCCAGGGTTGCCAGTAAATACTTCAGCAACATCAAATGGTTGTGATAGAAAGCGCTGAATTTTACGAGCACGTGATACGCTTAGTTTATCTTCTTCTGAAAGCTCATCCATTCCAAGAATGGCAATAATGTCTTTTAACTCTTTATATCTTTGTAGTGTTTCCTGTACACCACGCACAACATCATAATGATCCTGTCCTACAACTAGAGGGTCTAATTGACGCGATGTTGAATCGAGTGGATCTACGGCAGGATAGATTCCTAATTCAGCAATTTGTCTAGAAAGCACGATAGTTGCATCTAAATGTGAGAATGTTGTTGCAGGTGAAGGATCTGTTAAGTCATCAGCTGGAACATATACAGCTTGAACTGAGGTGATAGAACCTGTTTTTGTAGATGTAATACGTTCTTGTAGAACACCCATTTCTTCAGCAAGAGTTGGTTGATAACCTACAGCAGAAGGCATACGCCCTAGAAGTGCGGATACCTCTGTACCCGCAAGTGTATAACGATAAATATTATCAATAAACATTAGCACATCACGGTTTTCATCACGAAAACCTTCAGCAATCGTTAAACCAGTAAGGGCAACACGTAATCTATTACCTGGCGGCTCATTCATTTGACCATATACCAACGAAACTTTGTCTAATACGTTTGAATCTTTCATCTCGTGATAGAAATCGTTACCTTCACGTGTACGTTCTCCAACACCAGCAAAAACGGAATAACCGCTATGCTCTTTAGCAATGTTATTGATTAATTCCATCATGGTTACTGTTTTACCAACGCCAGCACCACCAAACAAACCAACTTTACCGCCTTTAGCAAATGGACAAATTAAATCAATAACCTTAATACCAGTTTCTAATATTTCAGAACTTAAAGATTGTTCGCTGAACGCTGGTGCTTTTTTATGAATAGGTGCTTTTTGTTCTTCATTAATTGGGCCTGCTTCATCGATTGGGTTACCCAAAACATCCATTATTCGACCAAGCGTTTTATGGCCAATTGGAACTTGGATTGGGCTACCAGAATTTTCAACTTCTAAGCTGCGTTGTAGGCCGTCAGTAGTGCCCATTGCAATGGTCCTAACCACACCATCACCAATTTGCTGTTGTACTTCTAGCGTCAATCCTGTTTTTAAAACCAGTAGCGCATCGTATACTTGAGGAACACTATCTCGTGGAAATTCGACATCAACCACGGCACCAATTATTTGATTAATTTTACCATTACTCATATGTATTACCATCCTTATATAAAATCATTTAAACTGCTGCTGCACCCGATACAATTTCAGCCAATTCTTGTGTAATTGCTGCTTGCCTTGCCTTATTATATGCTAAGTTTAGTTCTTCAATAACATTACCCGCATTATCTGTTGCATTCTTCATTGCTAGCATGCGTGATGCCTGTTCACAGGCTAAATTTTCTACCACACCCCTATACACTTGCGACTCAATATAGCGTTTTAACAATAAATCTAATAATGACTTTGCATCAGGTTCGTAAATATAATCCCAATGATAATCTAGTTTTTTATTTTCGTCTGCAACCACAGGAAGGAGTTGTGTATTATTTGGTTTTTGTTTAATTGTGTTTACAAATGTATTGGAAAATAATATTAACTTATCAATTTTTTCTTCATCATATAAATCAAGCATGGTCTTAACCGAGCCAATCAAGTCTTGAACTGACGGTTTATCTCCTAAGTGATCCGTAACAGATATAATTTGAACACCTAGTCTTTTGAAGAATGACTCAGCTTTGGCGCCGATTAAAGTCAATTGAATTTCAATATTCTGTGCTTTGAGCGAGTTTATTTCTTTCAATGCTTCTTTAAATAAATTTATATTTAAGCCACCACAAAGTCCACGATCAGTCGAAATAATAATAATACCAACTTTTTCAACAGGTCTGGATTTAAAATAGGGGTGTAGATATTCAAGCTTGGCTTTTGCTACATGAGCAATGATTGCTCGGGCATAATCTGCATATGGCCTTGCTTCTTCCATTCTATCACGTGCTTTCCGCATTTTACTTGCAGCAACTAATTCCATAGCACGGGTTATTTTTTGTGTATTCTTAACGCTACTTATTTTGCTTCGTATTTCTCTACCTGTAGCCATAATTTGTTAACCTTATTTTTTACCAGGTTTGAGATTTTTTAAATTCTACTAATAATGCAGAAAGTTTATCTGAAATCTCATCGTTAAAATTACAACTATCATCAATTTCTTTCATAAATGATGTGGCATTATTGGCCGCATATTCATGCAAGGATGTTTCGAATGCTCCAATTTTATCTAGGGATACATCATCTAAAAACCCTTTTTCTACAGCAAATAACGAAAGAGCCATTTTTGAAATACTTAGCGGTGAATATTGTTTTTGTTTCATTAGTTCAGTAACGCGTTGACCTCTTTCTAGTTGTGCACGAGTTGCGTCATCTAGATCAGAAGCAAATTGTGCAAATGCCTGTAGCTCTCTATATTGAGCTAATGCCAGCCTAACACCACCACCTAATTTTTTAATAATTTTTGTTTGTGCAGCACCCCCAACTCGTGATACTGAATTACCAGCGTTAATCGCTGGACGAATGCCAGAGTTAAATAAATCAGTTTCTAAGAATATTTGACCATCAGTGATTGATATAACATTAGTTGGTACAAATGCTGAGATATCACCAGCTTGAGTTTCAATAATTGGAAGCGCTGTTAGAGAACCAGTTTTTCCAGTAACTTCTCCATTAGTAGCTTTTTCAACATAATCCTGATTTACTCTAGCAGCTCTTTCTAGGAGTCTTGAGTGAATATAAAATACATCTCCAGGATATGCTTCACGTCCAGGTGGTCTTTTTAATAAGAGCGATATCTGGCGATAAGCCCAAGCTTGTTTTGTTAAGTCATCATAAATAATGAGCGCATCTTCTCCTCTATCACGGAAGTATTCTCCCATAGCACAGCCTGAGTATGGTGCTACGAATTGAAGAGCCGCAGAGTCCGCAGCATTAGCTGCAACAATTATTGTATGATCTAATGCGCCGTGTTCTTCTAGTTTTCTAACAACATTTGCAACAGATGACGCTTTTTGACCTATAGCAACATAAATACATTTTACACCAGTACCTTTTTGGTTAATGATGGCATCAATTGCAACTGCTGTCTTACCAGTCTGACGGTCGCCAATGATCAATTCTCTTTGACCGCGTCCGATCGGAACCATTGCATCAATTGATTTAAGACCTGTTTGAACAGGTTGGTCAACACTTTTACGCCAAATAACCCCTGGAGCAACTTTTTCGATAGGAGATTTTAATTTTGTATCAATTTCACCCTTACCATCAATAGGATTTCCTAGAGCGTCCACCACCCGTCCCATAAGTTCTGGACCGACTGGGACTTCAAGAATTCTGCCTGTGCAATATGCTTTTTGACCTTCGGCTAAATGATCATAATCACCTAATACAACGGCTCCAACAGAGTCTTGTTCCAAGTTAAGTGCTAGACCATAGACACCACCAGGTAGTTCAATCATTTCTGAATAAGCTACGTCTTCAAGACCGTGTATTCGAACAATACCATCACTTACACTAATAATTTCACCTTCGGCCCGAGATAAGGCACTGGTGTCAAATTCTTGTATCTTACTTTTAATTAAATTACTAATTTCTGAGGAAGTTAGTTGCATTGTCTTTACACCCTTCTTTTAAGCTAATAAATTTTGTTTTAGACGCTCAATTTTACCTTTCACTGAACCATCGATAATTAAGCTGTCTGTGCGAATCACTGCTCCACCAATCAAACTTGTGTCAATTTTCACTTCGATATGCACTTCTCCATTAAACTTTTTTTGTAACTTATCTTTGATTTTTTGTTTAAAAAAATTATCAACTTCTTCAGCTGATTCTATCGTTACATAAGTTGTATTTTCTTCAATTCGTTTGAATTCTTCAAATAAATTATATATTTCATTTGATGCTAGTAACCTATCATTGGCAATCAAAATGTTTATATAGTTTTTTTGTTGGATATTTGTATCAGATAAAATATCAAGAATCAAACGAGAAAGCTTATCGTTTGACGTGGATGGTGAGTTTACGAGATCTACAATGGAGCAATTATTTGCTGTCTCTTATACACATCTCCGAGCCCACGAGACAGGCAGAAATCTC
>CAJXRW010000181.1 GCA_913060525.1 uncultured Gammaproteobacteria bacterium | reverse complement strand
CGAGATTTCTGCCTGTCTCGTGGGCTCGGAGATGTGTATAAGAGACAGGTGTTGAGCGTGCAATGCGAGTCAGTTTTTCCAGAGAGGTTGACTCCCTTGAACACCAACTCGCTTTATTAGCAACCATTGGGTCAGTTGCACCTTATATTGGCTTATTGGGTACCGTATGGGGAATTATGGGCTCATTCTCTGCATTGGGAGGCGTTGAACAAGCAACACTGGCCTTAGTTGCCCCACATATTGCGGAGGCACTAATTGCAACAGCCCTTGGTTTATTTGTTGCAATACCTGCTGTGGTGGCTTACAACCGTTTTACGCGATCAGTTGAAACAGTTGTTTTAGAATATGAGAACTTTCAGGATGAATTCTGCTCTATCATTCATCGCGAAGCTTACCAAGAAAACTAAGGTAACCAAATGGCATTAAGAGCAAGAAGACATAAAAAACATAAGATTATGGCAGATATTAACGTTGTTCCCTATATTGATGTCATGCTTGTTTTGCTTGTAATTTTCATGATTACAACACCTCTAATGAAGCAAGGTGTTGAAGTAGACTTACCTTCGGCAAAAGCCAATAAAATAGAACCAAAAGCACAAAAACCCATTATTGTCACTGTGAATAAAAATGGTGATTACTTTTTAAATGAGTCAGAGTCTGCCATCTCAGCTAAGCAGTTAATGATTCAAGTTTCAGCCGAGCATGAGGGAGCAAAAAATAAACCCATATATGTCAGAGGCGATAAAAATGCATCATATGGACAGGTACTTCAGGCAATGGTTCTCATACAAAAAGCTGGAATTAGCAAAGTTGGCTTGATGACAGAGGATAAAAATGCGAATCGGTAGCTGGATAAAGAAATACTTTCAAACCATGTCTATCAGTAGAAAAGAAAACCGCTCATCTGTCATTATATCCATAGTCTTGCATACCCTATTCATTCTCTTATTGATTTTATTTTCCGTATCTTCCTCTAATAATGAGGAAAAAGAAATGTCTATAAATATTCAAAATAATCAACAGAAGGATATCGTACAGGCAGCTATTATTTCACAAGCAGATCTAGATTTATTAAAAAACATGGAAGAGAAAAAAAAAGCAGATGCCTTGGCACTTAAAAAAGCTGCCGAAGCAGACAGAAAAAAAACGTTAGCCGCGCAAAAAGCCGCATTAGAAGCTCAAAAACGTCTTGAAAAAGCAAAAATAAAATATAAAAAAGAACAAATAAGGCTTGAAAAAGAACGTGCTGAAGCAGAAAAAAATGCAAAACTAGCGGCAGAAAGAAAGCGTTTGGAAGAAGAAAAGAAACAAGCAGAAGAGGAAAAAAAGAAAGCTGAAGAGGAAGCCAAAAAAGCAGAACAAATTGCAGAAATGAAACGCCAAGCACAAGCAGCAATGGAAGCACTTGCAAAGAAAAAAGCAGAAGAAGCCAAGGTATTGGCTGAACGTAGAACTGAATTAACAAAAATAACAAATAAATATATTGTCCTGATACAACAAACAATTAGAGCCAATTGGATTGACCATGGTAACCTAAGCAGCCAGCTTTCTGTTAAAGTCTCAATCTCACTCTCTGCTTCTGGTAAAGTCCAGAACGTAGCCATTATAAAGCCCAGTGGTAATAGCGCTTATGATAGACAAGCTGTACTTGCTATAGAAAAATCATCGCCATTGCCCATTCCAACAGAGCCTGACTTAGCAAATGAGTTTAGAAATATTACTTTAACACTCGGGGGAAATAATTAGACATGCAAAAACTCATTCTCAAATTATTTACGATAATAATTTTATTTTATTTTACGTTTGAAACTTCTGTTGCTGATGTTTCAATACACGTTAACAGCGGAATAGATAAACCAATCCCTCTCGCTGTTGTATCTTTTTCAGGTTCCAGCTTCAATAAAAATAACATAGATAGCGTGATTACCAATGACCTGAAATATTCTGGAAAATTTGATTTGTTACCAGAAAGAAAAATACCTTCCACTCCAGATACGACTCAAAAAATTGATTGGAACTTATGGAGCAATATAGACGTTGAGTACCTAGTTGTGGGTCAAATTACAAAAAAATCAAATGATACCTATACAGTTCGATTTGAACTCGCCAGCCCACTCGCAAGAAAAACAATTCTGGGAAAAGAATATAATAACATTCAGGCAAGTCAATTTAGAAATTTAGCGCACCATATTTCAGATGAAATATATCAAGCCCTAACGGGCACCAGAGGGTACTTTTCAACCAAAATTGCTTATATTGACGTTACCAATCCTTATAGCATCTCAAGGTCAATCTACAGATTGGTTATTTCTGATTATGATGGTGAAGCTCCTCATACATTATTAGCTCAAAAATCAAATCCACTTGCCTCACCAACGTGGTCACCTGACGGTAAAGAAATTGCATACGTCAGTTACAATGGCGGCAGAATGGCAATATATGCTGTCAATGTAGCAACGGGCAAACGCAGATTAATATCAAACACACCTGGTATCAACAGTTCACCAGAATTCGTACCAAACAAAAACGAAATCATTGCTGCTTTATCGCCCAAAGATTCAACCCAAACAAATCTTTACACCATTGATCTCACAAATAGAAACAGAATTGCCAAACTGACAGGTGTTGGCGCAAATACAGAACCAGCATTTTCGCCAAACGGTCAGAAAATCGCATTTACGTCAAATAAAAGCGGTTCGCCTCAAATTTATATTATGGATAGCAATGGACGCCATGTTCATAGGCTAACCAAAAGCGGTAAACAAAACTATGATCCAAGCTTTATGCCTGATGGTGAATCCATTATTTACATGAGCGTGAGTGATTACGATGGGCATTCAAGAATTGCAAACCTTAATTTAAACACACTGGATACAACTTACCTGACCAATGGCCCTATAGATAAATCTCCCAGCGTCTCACCAAATGGGCAAATGATTATCTATACATCTCAAAATAAAAATAGTCAAAATACGCTGAAAATGGTATCCAGCAATGGCCAATATAGCATTACGCTGCCCGTTAATAATCCAGACGGTATCATCAAGACACCTGCCTGGTCACCCTTTTTATGATACCAAGTGGAAAGAAACAGACATCTCTCCTAAACTTATATATGTACAAAACAAAAAGGTGAAAATATGAAACTATTAAAAAATAGCCTGTTAGTCGGTTCAATCGCTTCAGCATTATTCTTAACAGGCTGCGCTACCAGTGACAAACAAGCACCCGTTGTAGATGCAATAGGTCCCACGAGCGGACTAGATTTGCGAGATAATTTTGACAGCAAAACACTGGCTCAAGCTGAAAGCGAAATAAATGATCCAAATACGTACACTTCACAAGAGAAAGAACAATTAGCCAAGTCATTAATGAGCGTTAAAAACGTTAGTTATTTTGGTTTTGATAGCTATGAGTTAACTTCAGAGTCGAAAACAAATGCGGATAAAATTGCAGAAATACTGAAACAGTATCCAAAGCAAACGCTGAGAATTACTGGCCACACAGACCCTAGAGGTAGTGAGGAGTATAATTTTAATTTAGGTCAAAAACGTGCAACTGCATTACAGGATTACCTAATTTCTCAAGGTGTTTCTCCAACCCAGGTTTGTACTGTCAGCTATGGGGAACTGCAGTTAGCTTCATCTCCCGAAGACTACCAAGGAGATGCTGAGTCCGCATACCAAAAAGATAGAAGAGACGTTTTAGTATTTGGCAAAAACTGCTCTGACAAATAATAAACTACTTTAATTTTAATCAAAAATTAATTCTTTAAGTTTCAATATGGCTTAAGTCAACATTGCTGAAAATATATTCTTACTAACTTCATTCACATCTGCAGTACCATCAACTTCAATAAAGGTTAAGTTATTATCTTTTTTTGTTGCAGCATTTTTATAGTAATTAATAAGTGGAGATGTTTGTTCCTGGTATACCTCCAAACGTTTTCTTACCGTATCTTCTTTATCATCATTACGTTGGATCAGTTTTTCACCTGTAATGTCATCAATTCCATCTACTTTAGGTGGATTATGGATAATATGATAAATCCTATCAGAACCAGGGTGAATTCTGCGCCCAGAAATTCTCTTGATAATTTCTTCATTTGGAACATTAAACATAATTACATAATCTATATCGACACCAGCATGTTTTAATGACTCGGCTTGAGATAAAGTTCTTGGGTATCCATCTAATAAAAAACCATTTTTGCAATCAGCTTCTTTTATTCTTTCTTTCACTAACTTAGTAATGATGTCATCTGACACAAGCTTACCCGAATCTAATATAGACTTAACCTCTTTGCCAAAATCAGAACCTGACTTAATGGCAGCACGAAGCATATCTCCAGTTGAGATTTGAGGTATATTATATTTTTGCTCAATAATTTTAGCTTGTGTTCCTTTTCCAGCGCCTGGCGGCCCAAGTAGTATTGCCTGCATTTGATCCTCAATAAATTCAAATTACTTTTAAGATGTATCTTAACAATTATTGCGCATTATTTTTCGATTTGAAACCTGAAAAGGCAATTAATTAAGGTGAAAGCCTAGAAGTTGACCAGATGTCCCCATTTTTGTTAAATAATATCCTGTCATGGAGTCGACTGTGCCTACCTTGCCAGAATTCGAAGCAGTTTGGTCTCAAAATATAGCCACCCCAATGCTGCGGTCGCAATACAGTTTTATTGCTAAATTGTTGTTTTTTATGTTCAACTTCGTTCAATAGCTGTTGATAATTTCCTATTATTTGTGACTGTTTGGATGCCCAGGCACCAATTTGGGTATCGCGATCACGTGAAGCAAAATAATTATTAGACTTTTGTGCATCTAATTTTTCTATAGTGCCTTTCACACGAACCTGTCTGTGGCAATTTGGCCACCAAAAACATAAAGCGGCATGATTATTTGCTGCAATTTGTTGACCTTTTTGGCTTTGGTAATTCGTGTAAAAGACAAATCCATTTTTGTTGAAATCTTTCAATAAGACCATTCGTGAGTCTGGTTGATTATTATCGACTGTTGACAGTGTCATGGCATTAGGTTCAATCACATCATCATTGAATGCTTTTTGTAGCCATTCTTCAAAAAGCTCAAAAGGACAATGAGTTATATTCTCCATGGTTAATTCACCGTCTGGATAATTTATACGCCATTTACTCAACGTGGTCATTTTTAACGAAAGTAATTTTTAATACAGGAAATATATCTTGTTTTAAGATAAAATTAAATTCAGTTAATCAATTAACATTCTGTCTCTTATACACATCTCCGAGCCCACGAGACAGGCAGAAATCTC
>CAJXRW010000180.1 GCA_913060525.1 uncultured Gammaproteobacteria bacterium | reverse complement strand
GTGATTCGATTTTAGGCAGGGATGCCCAAAATCTATTATGAACGGCGCGACACTATCGTTGTTTAGTTTATTTAATTCCAATCCCTTACAATAATGCATGGAGTAGCACGATGCGGTTTTATTTGAATAAGCAGTGGAAAGTAATTTTAATCATCACTACTATTGCGGTTATTTTAGCTGCATTGTTTATTTTTTTAAAACCTTCTACTAAGTCAACTGAAAACCTTAATAAAGGCTATTTTGTATCTACAGAAATACTTAATTCTGGACATTATCAGCCAATTGTTCCCGTGACCGTAACAGCTAGGTCACGCAAAAATACCACAGTATCAGCCTTTGTATCGGCTCGTGTTGAAGAAGTGCATTTTAAGGTTGGGCAAAAAGTTAAAAAAGGTGAATTATTAATCACATTAGAGCCAGATTTATTTGATATTGATGTCGATAGGCAGTCAGCCAATGTTGATCTGATTAAAGTAAAATTGAGTAGTAATGAAGCTCAGTGTAAACTCGATAGTGCGCTACTTGAACAGGCTGAATCGCTGTATCAATTAGCTCAGGCAAATTATAAGCGCAGACAGACGTTGCATGCGCAAACCTATACTTCAAAAGCTGATTTAGATGTTGCAGATGAGAAACTGGTTAATGCCAAAACTGTATTAAGCCAGAAAGAATTTAATTATGATAACTGTCTACTGACATCAAAAAGCCTGGCTGCTGAACTAAAGCAGGCGGAAGCCAACGAGCGTTTAGCGCAGAAAAATCTTAAAGAAACAAAAGTCTATGCACCTTATAATGGCGTGATAACAGATCAGTTTGTGTCCGTCGGGCGTACAGTCAGTGTGGGACAACAATTATTCTCAATCTATGACCCATCTGGTATTGAGTTGGAAGGTGTCTTAACCAATGAGGTCTATCAAAATATTGTTGGTCATTTTTCTAATTTAGAGGCATGCAGCTCTATGTCTAATCAAGATAACTGCTATCGTTTAAAACGTATTAGCGAAAATATATCTAATCTTGGGGTTGGTCATGTGGCATTTTTTGCGCCTAAAAATAATAACGAGATTGCACAAGGTCAGACATCAACCTTGTACCTACGTTTACCCGCAGAGCAAGCGTATGCGATTCCTGCATCGGCCGTTTATAATGCTGATACCATATTTACCATAAAAGATAACAAACTGGCAAGTCAAAATGTTAATATTTTAGGAAGTTGGGCTAGTGATACTGACAAGTTGTATAAACTGATTTTTCCTGATGAAAAACTTGAAGGCCAAAGAGCTTTATCCAGCTATTTACCTGGGGCTAGAAGTGGTTTGGTGGTTCGTTATGTTGAAGCTGCTCAAAAATGAGCAGGTATAAAGGATTAGTTGCGTTTTTCATTGAGCATAAGGTTGCAGCAAATCTATTAATGTTCATGATGATTTTATTGGGTGTGTTTGGTTTATATAAACTGAATACGCAATTTCTCCCTAACTTTAAGATCAATTATATTACGGTTACTGTCCCCTGGTTTGGGGCTTCAGCATCTGATGTTGAGCGTTCAATTATCGTCCCCTTAGAAAAACAGTTAAGAGATATTGATGGCTTAGACAAGATTAGAGCCAATGCTAAGTCAAATGTGGGCTTGGTTATTCTTGAATTTAATGAATATGCAGATATGGCGCAAGCATTTCAAGATACTCAACAACGGGTTTCTGCCATTACAAATTTACCACAGACTTCTGAAAAACCTGTTATTACCAAAATAGAGCGTTACGAACCGATTGCCAAAATCATTTTAAGTGGACCAGATTCATTACAGCGAATGCGGCAATTAGCGTATGATTATGAAGATGAGTTGCTTCAGCTGGGTATCGCCAAGATTAATATTATTGGGTTACCAAAGTTAGAATACGCAATACAGGTTCCGCAAGAAAAGCTTAGAGCATTGGGTATGACCTTGCCTGAAATTGCCAATATTATTGATCAGCATAGTATGGATGCCCCTTTGGGTACGGTTGGAGAAACAGACGTTGCTAAAGACCTTAGGTTAATAAAAGCAGTGCGATCAGTTGAAGCAATTGCGGGGATTCCATTAACAGATACCGATAATTTGCATGTTACAACTGTAGGGGATATTGCGCATATTTCCTTGCGTAAACAAGAAGGTGAAACAACGGTTTATCAAAACGGTAAGCCAGTAGTCGAACTGCAATTGCTTAGAACGCTATCAGAAAATGCCTTAACCATGGCTAAAACCATGCATGAATGGGTTGATGCAAAAAAAGAGTCTGCATTAAATGATGGGATTAAATTGCAGGTTTACGATGAGTCTTGGACATTGATTCAAGACCGTATATCACTATTACTTAAAAATGGAATTACAGGGTTAATATTCATCATTTTAGTATTGATGCTATTTCTCAATATTCGCGTGGCATGGTGGGTGGCGTTAGGTGTACCCGTTTCGTGTTTGGCGACGTTTTTTATTCTGTTATCTGCTGGCGATTCAATTAATATGATTAGTCTATTTGCCATTATTATGACATTAGGAATCATTGTAGATGATACGATAGTCGTCGGTGAAAATGCTTATCGAGAGTTTCGTCACGGTGCGACACCTGTTAAAGCCGCTACAATAGGTGCAAAACGAATGCTTATTCCCGTTTTAGCTTCTTCATTGACTACGATTGCGGCTTTTTTACCGTTGATGTTGGTAGGCGATATTATTGGTCAGGTTTTATTTTCGATTCCATTGGTGGTGATTTGTGTGATACTCGCATCGCTAGTTGAATGCTTTCTTATCCTACCAAATCATTTAAAACACAGTTTTATTAAAATGCAGTCACAGGAAGTATCAAAATTTAGACAATGGTTTGATAATGGGTTTGCAACGTTTCGTGATGTTCATTTTTATAAGGGGTTGATGTGGGCATTAAAATGGCGGTGGTTAGTGATTGTCTCAGCCATACTGGCCATTATATTAACGGTGAGCTTGCTGATTGGTAGTCATGTTCCTTTTACCTTTTTTAAAATGCCAGATACCAATGTCATCAAATTAAATGTAAGTTTTATTCCAGGTACACCAGAGAATGAAGTGCAAGAATTTTTAACAAAAGCCGAAAATGAGCTACAAATAATCAATCAAGCCTATAAAAAGAAATATCCTGATGAGCCATCATTAGTGCATACGGTGACAGCTGTGCTTGGTGTCACTGCGGATTTAAGAGGGGATCAATCACAGGAGTCAGGTAAAAATGTTGCTCACTTAAATGTTGAGCTTTCTATGCCTGATGAGCGAACTATTTCGAATCAAGATTTTATTAATTTGTGGCAATCAAAATTGAATGAGGTTAAGAATATTAATCAGTTGGTTATCTCTTCTCCAGTAGGTGGGCCACCAGGTAGGGATATTGATGTGCGTTTGTCTGGGAAAGACCCTGTAAAGTTAAAACAGGCTGCATTATATGTAAAGGATTCACTGGCAGCTTATCAGGGGGTTAAAAATATTGCGGATAATATGCCGAATGGGCGCGAACAATGGATATTTGAGTTAACGCCATCAGCGATATCAAATGGCTTAACCGTGAAGGGATTGGCCTCTCAAGTCAGTTCAGGTTATGCAAGGAATTTGGTTCAGCGTATTACAGAAGGACAAGATGAAATTGATATCAGTGTTTCACTGGCTGAAGTTGACAAAGATTCCTTGGCAAGATTAGAGGATTTTCCAATTAAGCTGCCAAACGGGTCAATGGTACCACTTGGTTCAGTTGTCACCATTAAGGCAATAAATGGATTTGATCGCCTTGTACATGAAGATGGGTTAATGGTCGCCAACGTCACTGCTGAAGTAGATAACGATGTTGCGAACGCAAACCAGGTATTAGTTTCATTGCAAGCACAGGTCTTAAGTAAATTGAAACAAAACTATAACGTGAGTTATACCTTAACTGGTAAAGCAGAAGAACAGGAAAAAACTTTTTCAGATATGCTTTCTGGCTTAGTGATTGGTTTAGTCTTAATTTATGTTATTTTAGCATTGGTTTTTTCATCATATATCTGGCCATTATTGGTTATGGTGATGATTCCACTTGGGTTAATAGGTGCAATACTGGGACATCTATTGTTAGGTTATGATATGACGATATTGTCTCTATTTGGTTTATTTGGGCTTTCTGGTATTGTCGTGAATGACTCAATTATTCTGCTTAGTTTTTATAAAGAAAGGCGTGAAAGTGGCATGCACGCTTATGAGGCAATTATTGAAGCCGCTAAAACACGTTTAAGACCCGTTCTGCTAACCTCCATTACAACCATTGTCGGGTTAATGCCGCTATTATTTGAGACATCACTCCAAGCACAGTTTTTAATTCCAATGGCAATCTCGATTGTTTTTGGGTTGGCGTTTGCGACCTTACTCATTTTATTTGTATTGCCAAGTATGTTGGCAGTATATGAAAAAATAAAAGTAGAGTAAGGGATATTTAATCTAGGCTAGAAGTCTTTTATATTTAATACATATTCAATGCGTTCTAAATGGCTCATTTGTTTGCTTTCAGGAATTCTATCTTTGATTTTATTATATCGACCTTCAAGCCCAGCCTCATTGGCGATTTGAATATTTAAACCTGGTCTGGCATTTAATTCTAGCATGAGAGGACCTTTATCCTTATCCAGAATAATATCAATGCCTAAATAGCCTAGATTGGTTAAGTCATAGCATTTAGAGGAAATTTCCAAGAAATCATGCCATTTAGGTATTTGAAGTCCAGCAATTAGATTTTCAGTATCAGGATGATGGCTTACAATTTCATTATGCCAAACGCCATTTGTGGTGATGCCTGTTTTAAGGTCAATGCCTGCACCAATGGCACCTTGATGTAGGTTAGCTTTGCCATTTGACTCTCGGGTAGGTAAGCGCGCCATTGCCATGACGGGGAAGCCACAAATAACAATAATGCGGACATCAGGGGCACCTTGATAAGTGATGGAATTAAACAGTTCATCAAACTGAATGAGATATTCAACCATAGCAACATCTGGGTGACCACCGAGACTATAGGTTCCGCTTAGAATATTGGACACATGATAACGCATTTGGTCAATGTCCATCATGTGGCCATTTGACAGTTTAAATCGATTATTCACTTGACCTGTCACGACAGTAATGCCTTCACCACCTGCGCCTTGGGCGGGTTTAAGTACAAAGCTAGAATGGCTTTTCAGAAAACTTTCTAATTTCTTATTATCGTGTTCAGATTTGATTGCGGCATAAAGCTGTCTCTTATACACATCTCCGAGCCCACGAGACAGGCAGAAATCTC
>CAJXRW010000179.1 GCA_913060525.1 uncultured Gammaproteobacteria bacterium | reverse complement strand
TTTCAAGCAGAAGACGGCATACGAGATTTCTGCCTGTCTCGTGGGCTCGGAGATGAGTATAAGAGACAGCAATTTAGTTACTCGTTAACTAATCAGACACTTTCTATTGTTAATACTTATGTTCCAGACTCAAAAATAGTCGGTTCAGCTCAATATAAATATTTTTTCTTCAAAGTTTATCGTGCTTACTTATTTGCACCAAATGGTGAATTTAACGATAAGGCACCTTATGCGCTTACTTTGGCTTATCAGCGATCATTATCAGGGACTTCTATCACTGATAAGACGATTAAATTAATGTCAGAACAAAATAAAGATTTATCAAAAAATCAGCTAAACAATTGGCAATACCAGTTAAATAATATATTCCCAAATGTTAATGATGGTTCAGAGTTAACAGGTATTTTAGCTGATAACGGTAAAACCCTATTCTATAACCAAGCGGGGAAATTTATTGGTGAAATTACGGATAAAAATTTTGGACCTAATTTTTTTAATATCTGGTTAGGCACAAACACGCTGGATACTGACTTTACGCAACAGTTATTGGGTAAAAAAAATGATTAATCAATTTAATACTCGTAGTTTGCTTAAGTATAGCTTTATTGCTTTTCCGATATCTTTTGCATCACTGCCTGTTTATATACTTGCACCAGATTTTTACGCAAAGTCGTTTGGTATTTCATTGGCAACAATTGGGGTAATACTCCTATTGGTTAGAGTAATTGATGCCATATCTGGCCCAGTCATGGGATATATCTCTGACAAATGGGCAGATTACAGAACTGCGCTGATTATCTTTTTTTGTATTGTTTTTATAGTTGGTTTTGTATTGCTCTTTGTACCAATGTCTAATTTACCATTGGTCAGCTTCACATTAGGATTAACCTTTTGTGCATTGGGTTATAGTTTTTTATTAATTAATGTCACAGCCCTCGGAGCGTTATGGCGTCATGATGAGAAGGGAAAAGTAACCATATCTTCATTCAGGGAATCAATGACGTTATTTGGTGTATTAATCGCTACGATTTTACCAACAATACTGTCGCAATATGTTAGTTTAAAATTTACTTATGTGATATTTTCTATTATTTTCACCATTATTTTATTGATATCCGCTTGGTGGTTTATTCAATGGTATACGTCCTGTTATAAAGTCGATAAGGTCGTTTCAATTATTGTAAATTTTAAAACCTATTTAAATAGCTTTACCCAGGATCAAGCCTATTTCTATGCTATTTTTATTGCGAGTGTTTTGGCCATGTCATCGACAATTGTCTTAGTTAACTTTTTTGTTACAGATTTTTTAGGCTTATCTTCCTCATATTTAGGTGTTTTTTTATTTCTATATTTTTTATCAGCAATCATTGCCATTCCCTTTTGGCGAATCATTAGCAATAAGGTTGGGCTAATGAATACTTGGTTGATTTCAATGATATTATTAACGATATTTTTTTCGAGTGGATTATTCCTAGCTCGCGGTGATTCTATTTTATATGGGCTTATCTGCATACTTACAGGTTTAACATTGGGCGCTGAACTAATTATCCCACCGTCTATTCTTGCCATTTTAATTGATAATAAGGCTCAATCGTCACTAGCAAGCGGGTATTATGCATTAAATGATTTCATTACTAAGTTATCATTGGCAATTGCAAGTGCAGTATTGTTAACGCTCCTTGAATATCTTGGTTTTGAGGCTGGTAAACCAAATACCGCTAACACACTCTATGACCTCCTTTATCTATATATTTTGACACCGTGTGTATTAAAGGTATGTGCAATTATTTTATTAATGATTTGGAAGAAGAAATGTTTAAAAAATATGTAATTGATCATTACTTAAAAGGGGTAATTATTATGTTTGGAATTTTATTAAGTGGTTGCATGGGTAATGTTGATCAATATAAAAGTGATGGGCCAAAGTTAAATTTAAAGGCCTATCTGCAAGGTAAAATAAAAGGCTATGGTGTTATTGAAAACTGGAAAGGTAATATTGTTTCTCGATTTGATTTTTACGGTGAAGCATCTTGGAATGGTGATGAAGGTACATTTGATGAAAAAATGGTTTATTACAATGGTAAAGAAGATCATCGGGTTTGGACAATTAAAAAACTATCAGAAGATCATTATATTGGACATACGAAAGATTTAGTGGGTGATGCTGATATTCAGGTTTCTGGAAATGCCATGAATTGGAAATACAACATGAATGTTGATGTGGATGGTACTAACTATAATCTAACTTTTAATGATTGGATGTTCCTAATGAATGATGGTCTTTTAGTGAATATTAACTACTTTAAAAAGTTCGGGTTTACCGTTGGTAAGCTGACATTGTTTATGCAGAAGCAGGAGTAACCTATGAATACTGTCAAAGATAAAAAAATATGGGTGATAGGTGCGAGTGCAGGTATTGGGGAGGCGCTGACAAGGCGGCTTGATGAGCACGGTGCTATGCTTGCCATTTCTGCCAGATCTGAAGAAGCATTATATAATCTTGGTAAATCGCTAACTAAAAAGCCTTTAATATATCCGCTAGATGTTACCAACGAGGCAAATTTTAATCGCTCATTTAAAGCGTTAATCGCAGCCTGGGGAGAAATTGATAGCATTGTCTATTTACCAGCCATGTATAACCCAATGAAACTTGAAAGGTTAGATCTTCAGTCTGTTCGATCAGAATTAGACGCAAACCTCATGGCAGTTTTTAATGCAATATCCGTTGTTATACCAGTACTTAAAAAACAGAAACATGGTCAATTTTTAATTTGCTCCAGTATTGCTGGCTTTGTTGGTCTTCCAAAATCGCAGCCATATAGTTGTACAAAGACGGCGGTTACAAATTTAACTGAAACTTTAAAATGTGAATATCCGTATTTGGATATCAAAGTGATACACCCAGGCTTTGTAAAAACACGTTTAACCGATAAAAATAATTTTAAAATGCCAATGATTATTACTCCTGAAAAAGCAGCAAGCTACATATACAGTGGAATGTTAACGTCAAAGTTTGAAATCGCTTTTCCAGGTAGATTTGTCTTCCTGGTAAAATTATTGAGGTTTTTGCCTTATTGGTTATATTTCAAAATAATAAAGCTTAACTAGTCAATTCATCACAATACCGTTGATCATTTATATAATCATTTATATAGGGCATGGTTTGTCTATTTCTGCTTATAAATAAGGGCTTTTTCTCACACAATATATAGTTGTATTTTAAGGCAATTATGCAAACACGATTCTTTATTTTTTTGATGTCATGGAAATAATGCCATATACTATTTAAAGTTAGGCATTAGATGGGTGAGTTATGTATATAGTTACTGGTGGTGCGGGATTTATCGGAAGTAATATAGTCAAAAAACTAAATGCGCGTGGCATTAAAGATATTCTAGTCGTTGATGAGCTTAAAGATGGGCATAAATTTGTAAATTTAGTTGACTGTGATTTTTTAGATTATGCTGATAAAGATGATTTTTTGATTTCCATTTTAGAAGAAGACTTTGATACTTCTGATATCCAGGCAATTTTTCATGAAGGTGCTTGCTCAGCTACAACTGAGTGGGATGGTAAATACATGATGGATAATAATTTTGAATATTCAAAAATATTATTACATTTTTGTTTAGATCATAAAATCCCATTTTTATATGCCTCTAGTGCAGCAACGTATGGTGAGTCAGATACATTTATTGAAGAGCGTAAAAATGAGCAACCAGCAAATGTCTATGGTTTTTCAAAGTTCCAGTTCGACCAGTATGTAAGACATTTATTGCCAGATATTCAAAGTCAGGTTGTTGGTTTTAGATACTTTAATGTTTATGGACCAAGAGAACAGCATAAAGGTTCAATGGCTTCGGTAGCCTTTCATCACTATAACCAAATGCTTGAGAACGGAAAGATAAAGTTATTTGGCGAATATGGTGGATATGCAAAAGGCGAACAAAAGCGGGATTTTGTTTACGTTGGCGATGTGGTTGATGTTAATCTATGGTTTTATGATCACCCAGAATGTTCAGGAATATTTAATTTAGGTACAGGTCGAAGCCAACCTTTTAATGATATAGCCAAATCTGTTATAGAATGGTTTGATGCCGATGCGTCAGCATTGGAATATATTGACTTCCCAGAGCACCTGAAAGGGCATTATCAATGTTTCACAGAAGCTGATTTAACGAAACTTAGAGCAACAGGTTGCGATATTAAATTCAAAACCGTTGAAGAGGGCGTTAAGTTGTATTTAGATTGGCTTGGGAAAAAATAGTTACATTATATGTTACGTTTAATCTATTCATTTTTTTTTGCAATCGCACTGCCTTTTATTTTTATTAAACTTTACCTTCGTGGTAAAAAAGCACCTGATTACCGAAAGCGCTGGAAGGAACGCCTAGGTTTTTGTGGCTTTAGGCTGGAAAATAGTATTTGGATACATTCAGTATCTATGGGGGAGTCCATAGCTGTTGCACCATTGGTTAAAAAGTTGATTTCTCAGTTTCCTGATAAAAATTTTGTTATTACTACGATGACACCCACTGGCTCTGCTCAAGTTCGCAAAATATATAAAGATGACAGCAAGGTATACCATTGTTATTTACCTTATGATTTAAAGTGTTTGCTAAATCGGTTTATTAAAAAAGTTAATCCAGAACTGGTGATTATCGTAGAAACCGAGTTATGGCCTAATATGTTGCATGTTTGCCGTTCCAAAGGAGTTAAAACTTTATTAACGAATGCGAGACTATCCCAGAAAAGTGCAAATGGTTATAAAAAAGTGAGCTGGGTGACAAGGATGATGTTTGATAACATAGATCAAATAGCTGCTCAATCAGAAGATGATGCTAAACGGTTTATCGAGATAGGTTATCCAAAAAATAAATGCCAAGTGAGTGGTAATTTAAAATATGATATTCAGCCTGATATAGAAACATTAACGGCAGCAGAAACATTTAAAGAGGGGTTAACTGATAGAAAAATATGGATAGCTGCAAGCACACATCAAGGCGAAGATGAAATTATTTTAAATGCACATAGACAAATATTATCAAACAATCCTGGTGCTCTGTTAATTCTAGTTCCAAGGCATCCTGAAAGATTTAATCAAGTCAGCAAGCTTGCACAAACATATAGCTTTAATACGGTTAGACGTTCGGAAGGCAACCCTATACATTCTGCCAATGTATTTATTGGTGACAGCATGGGGGAAATGATGTTTTATTATGCGCTTTCAGATGTTGTGTTTATGGGCGGGAGTCTTGTGGAGCATGGTGGTCAAAATATGTTGGAACCCTGTCTCTTATACACATCTGACGCTGCCGACGATCTACTCTGTG
>CAJXRW010000178.1 GCA_913060525.1 uncultured Gammaproteobacteria bacterium | reverse complement strand
TACACAGAGTAGATCGTCGGCAGCGTCAGATGTGTATAAGAGACAGCCTTAATTGAATATTAAGTAAATTTTCAGCATGTAGCATCTCAATGATTGAAACAAAATCTTGCAACACTGCTTTTTCATCAATTGTGACAATGACAGGTATTTTTTGTCTTTTTAAAAGTGCTTTAGAAGACAGTATATTGGTTTCTAAAACTTGCAACAATTTGGGTGGGGTATACTCCTGGTCAAGGTATTTAATATTATTTTTATCAATTAACGTTAAGTATATAGGTGGGTTATTATTGTCTTCTAAGCTTTCTGCCGCATCTTTTCCTTCAGGGGGTGATATGTCTACTTGATTAAAATAAATAAACTTTGATGTGATCATAAAAAAAATTAACAAACATAACAAAACATCAATCATAGGAACTAAGCTAATTTTGCGTGTTCTTTTTTTGCGAACAAAATACATTTTACTTAACCGTTAATTGACTAAACCAGGCAACTTGATCATTCATACTGTCTCTAATTTTTTCAACTTTGCTGTCGAGAAAGTGAAAGGAAATTTGTGCAGGGATAGCAACAACAATGCCTAATGCTGTTGTCACTAAAGCGTGTGATATACCGCTGGATAACATTGCAGGGTCTACATGGCTTACAGATTTTATGGCTGAAAAAGCCATGATTATACCGAGTACAGTGCCTAGTAATCCTATTAAAGGCGCTAAGTGAGAAATTACTTCTATTGGCCTTAAATATTCTTCTAATTGATTAAGATTCTTTGTGCCAATTCGTTTAATTTCAGTTTGTATGTAGTCATCTTCTTTATTTTCGATATATTTCAAACTTAATAGCGTTTTTAATACCTGTGCAATGGGATTTTTGCTTTTTGCAAAATTATCAATTAGGTGTTGGCAATCAGCTTTAGCTATTTCTTTGTTGGCTAAAATAAAATTTTTATTCCACCAAACCTTTAAAATCGAGAATTGTAATATTTTTAATAATAGTAAGCATGCCATAAAAATGCATAAGAAAATCAAAATACATCCAACTAAGCCAAGTTTTGAATATAAATCATACATGAAGCTTTCCTAGGTTAAAATCTATGGAAAACAATTATATATAAATACTAATGATAATCAATTGCATTTAATAAGAAAGTGTTTATGATGCCAAACGAGAATGATTCTCATTAGTACAGAATAATATATGAAATAAAAAAATGAAAAATTCAGTGATATTTTTAAAGCGAACACACATTCTGTTATTCCTGTTAATTGGATATTCAATGCAGATTTGTGCCAATACAAGCAGAGAGTATGAAGAATCTCAGGCATTAGTTGTTGAGGGTAGTTGGCTTGGCAGTGGAGACTTAGCAGACTTGAAAACGTATCCTGGTGCAAGATCCATTATCACTGAAAAAGAAATTCAGGATTTAGGCGCTACTGATATTCAAGGTGTACTACGCAATATTCCAGGTGTCAGAGTTGAAGATGAGTCTGGTGGTACGGGTATTTTACCAAATATCTCAGTTAGAGGATTAAATCCACTAAGAAGTGTTGATTTACAGGTTTTAGTTGATGGCATTCCATTAGCTTTGGGTCCATATAGTGCAACAGGTTTGTCATTATTTCCAGTTAGTTTGGACATGGTGGAAAGAATTGATATTGTACGCGGGGGAGCAGCCGTTCAGTATGGGCCTAATAATGTTGGTGGTGTACTAAATATTATTACTAAACCAATCCCAAATGAATTTAAAAGTACCGTTGGTGAAACTGTAACCTCTTCACCTGGTGGAAATTTTTTATCTACAAGTTACCTAAGAACAGGTGGTTATGTGACAGATAACTTTGGCACACAATTCCAAGCAAATATCACTAGGGGTAACGGAGACCGAGACCATAGTTTTACTAAAGTTGATAACTTTTTAGTAAATTTTGATTATTGGCCAGATTTTAAAACTAACATTACTTCAAGCTTGCAATATTATCATGCAGATGCTGAATTGCCAGGTGCGCTGACACCAGAACAATATGAAGATAATTGGCGTCAATCGAACACGCCTTATAATCAATATAATGCTGATGCATACAGGGCGACACTTGTTTTAAAACATGATTTTACCTCAAGCAATCAATTCATTTGGCAGAATTATTTTAATTACAATAAAAGAAATTTTATTTTTCAAACTCCCGTAAACGTTTCTGAGCCGCCAACAACCATAGATCAATCACCAAGAACATATCAAGTATTTGGTACGGAGCCTCAATATAATTTTGTCTTTGATAAATTCATTAAGCAGAAGGTGATATTAGGGGTTCGCTATATATATGAAAATATATTTTATCCAGTATATAGCCAAAATATTAATTCAGGTGAGTCAACGACTAAAAGGTTATGGGAGTCAAGTACAAATGCAATTGCTGCGTATATTAGCGATACATTTTATTTTATAAATAGTAAATTGCAAATTACTCCAGGGTTGAGAGTTGAGTCAATATTCCAAAATTTTAATGACCAGCTAAATGCAAATAACAGTAAGAACAATAATACGACTCAATTACTACCAGGTATTACAATCGGATATTCATTAAATGAAGCCGTTTATTTATTTACTAGTGCACAGCGATCTTTATTACCGCCACAAATGACACAGGTTGCAAATAGTAATGGTTCTAATTTAACACCAGAATTAGCAATGAATTACGAGATTGGAACTAGACTGAGTATCACAAAAAGTATTGATACGACACTTACGTTATTTAGAATTGATTTTGATAATAAAATTGAAAAGATTAATTCAACACAACTCGCCAATGTGGGGAAAAGTGTTCAGCAAGGTGTTGAAACACAGTTGACATATAGACCAGAGTTATTAGAAGGATTAAGCCTTACTTTTGGTTATACCTACCTGGATGCGAAAATAAAAGAAGGGGTAAATGCAGGCAACCGATTGCCATATACATCGCAGAATCAATTTAGCCTGATTGCAAACTACGCTTTTGATAGTTGGAATTTTAATGTTAATGGATATTACTCTGGTAGTGCATATAGTGATCCAGAGAATACGCCTAATCAAACTCCTGATGGTAGCCAAGGTCCAATACCCGCTTATTGGCTTTGGAATACTACAATTGGAAAGAGGTTTAAGCTTTCACAATATACTGAGCTATTGGCTTCATTTTCAATCCACAATCTTTTCAATGAACAGTACTTTTTCAGGAATGTAGATGTCAGTAGTGGGATTACACCCGCGCCTGGGAGACAGTTTGTCTTTGACATACAGTTAACGGTTTAAATATATCAATGGAGAATTATGATGCAGAAAGAACGATTTGTGATTATTTCATACGTCCCAACGTTAGCAGTTGAGAATGGTTTTTTACCTCAGTTGCTGCTTAGAGGATTAAGCGTAACAATTTTAACAGATCATAATCTGGAACATGCCAGTCTAAGCGATAAGGTTGAAGTCCTTTCTTGTAATGTTTCAAATCCAATTGATGTGATTACAACAATTCATAACAACAATATAAAACCATTAGCTATTTTTAGTAATAGCGACCATTTGCAAGCATCGACCAGTGTTGTTGCCGAGTTTTATAAGCTCCCAACTAAATCTTGGTCAGCTTGTTTGTTGGCAAAAAATAAGTCTTTAATGCGGCAAAAATTATTAGATTATAATTTATCGAATATTTGGCAATATACAATTCAGGATGTGAATGATCTTAATAATATACTTTGTGATCTTGATTATCCTTTAGTTGCAAAGCCTTGCTGTGGTGTCGCTAGTCTGGGGGTAAAGAAAATATTTTCTCAAGCAGAGCTTGTCGAATATTATAATTATTTTTGGAAAAATAATGAGCTAAGCCAAACAGCCATTGATCATACTAAAAATGCATTAATATTAGAAAAATATGTTTCAGGTGATATTTATAGTCTTGAGACATTGGGTGATAGTCAAAATCTTTGTGTACTTGGAGGCTTTAAAGCAAAACTATCAGAGCCACCATACTTTATAGAAACAGGGGCTAAATGGATATCATCATTTCCTCGCAGTATTCAAGATAAATTGACATATTCTCTCAAGAAGTTGGATATAAATTTTGGAAGTTGCCACACCGAATTCTCAGTGGATGACAATGATAATGTTGAAATTATTGAGATAAATTATCGTTCTGCTGGGGATCAAAAAGAATTTATTTTAAATAACATCTATTCAAAACAGTATTTTAATGCAGTTATTGATGTTTATTTAGGAAAAAAAATTTCGCCATTAACAGCCAGGTTTAACGCTTCTGAGATTTCTTATTTAGTTGCTCAATCTGAAGGGGTTATTACGGAATCTCCTGATTATTTATCATTTGAAAGTATAGATTTAAATACGTGTTTTATTCCCATAAAGAACAGGGGAGATGCAATTGAAATAACGAATTCGAACAAAGATTATTTGGGCATATTTCATGTTTCGGGAACGGATGAACAGAGTGTTCATAACATCAATAATCAAAGACAAAAAGAGCTTAATTGGGAGATTGCGCATGCTTAATATCACATTGACTGATTGGAGAGAAGCCAGAAAATATATTATAAAGCGTTTATTAAATACTTTTATACGTGAACAAATATCAGTATTTAAAAATGCTGATATTTTTGAGGACAATCTTGGGAATAGTTTTATTTCAATATGTATTGCAGATAAGAGTCTAGTTTTACCTGTAGACAAGGCGCATTTTTTACAAAGATTTCAAGCGACATGCCCATCTTGGTATGTAGGCGGACAGGTTAAAAAGTGTAGTAATATTATTGCCTTGATGCGATTATTATATCAGCAATATCATATTGATGACTTTCAAAATATCCAGCTTGCAATAAAAGAATATAAAACGGCTGTTTTGCAATACATCTATAATCGCCAAGCCTTATTGAAACCTAAATCTCAATTTGTTCATTCTATGTTGTATTATGATCATGTTGCTTCATTTCTGGATCATCCTTTATATCCAACGGCTCGGGCAAAATTAGGTTTTAATGCCTCAGACTTAATAAAGTATGCTCCTGAATATTCGAATAGCTTTGAGTTAAATTGGATAGCGGTAGAAAAACTTCAGGTTTATCACACAGGTCTACACTTTAATTTTTGGCCACAACCAAAAGACTTGGGTTTTACGGAGAATATGGCGGTAAGTTATGCCTTTATTCCTATTCATCCTTTTGCTTTAGCCAATGCCATTAATATTCTGGAAGAATTGAATATTAATTATTTTGTAAGTAAAAAAACATTTCTAAAAGTATTGCCAACGCTTTCCATTCGAACACTTATGCTGGAAAAATCACCTGATATACATCTGTCTCTTATACACATCTGACGCTGCCGACGATCTACTC
>CAJXRW010000177.1 GCA_913060525.1 uncultured Gammaproteobacteria bacterium | reverse complement strand
GATCGTCGGCAGCGTCAGATGTGTATAAGAGACAGATCTTCGGGTGATTACCAAAATTTTATTGATATTATTGGACAGGCCTCACCGCAGGGTTCACAGCCAGGTTCACAGCAAGGCTCAATTCCAGATTTATTAACTGATTTAGCTACTTCACAATTATTAGCATCAGCTTATGATGATAGTAGTGTTGATGTTCAAAGAGCATTATTTAACCTTTCTGGCGTAGAGTTTAATAGAGATGATTGTGACAGTTCGCCAGACGAGTGTGTTAATCAGTTAAAGCCAGCTGCATTGCAGCCTGGTTATGGCTCTACTCTAAGTGCATCACCACTTATTAATTTAATGCAAGCAGCAAAGGTTTCATTGTTGACGCATATTTCTTCTTCCTTATCTGCTAATAATAATGCTAGTAGCGTTACTGCACCAACACCAACACCAGTTGCTAATAATAATGCTAGTAGCGTTACTGACCAAGAAAACATTGTTGAACTTTACTCACCCTATAATCAATTTATTACCAGTCTTTATCACCAAAGTTTAGCTGCGATTACTGCAAGTTATTATATGTTAAAAACGGCAAATAATATTAATGCCCTAAAAGCAGCTAATGCTGGGTTTGTTATTAGCGATGAAGATTACTACATGCCTGATATTGTGCATATTCCAGGTACGTACTATGTACCAATTCCCATTGGTTCAAATACTCTTGCTGAAGCACAAACTCAAAATAAACAAGCTTTAGAGCAAGCAAACCTATATTTAGATTCTTTTTATGCTGGTTTAATAAACCAAATGTATGAGAATATTTTAAGCTATATTGTTACGGATGGTCCCGTTCAGGATCAATTGAGTGGTAATGAAGCTGAAATATGGCCTGCCTCAACTAATGATATTGTTTATACTTCTTCCGTCGTAAATGGTCAAACTGAGTATTGGGCTATTCCTGATTCTGAAGTAGTTGATGGGTATAGTTGTTTGTACGCCAGTGGATCCGGTACCTATGGTGGTGCTGCACCAGCACCAACCTACACTTCTGCTTGGGCTAGTAGTGCTACAGATGAGTATAATATTTCTTCATACGAACAATGTAAGAATGCGCATTCATCAAGTGATCTTGTTTTATCAGAGGTCACTTTGACTCAGGGTGTTAAGAATGTTGATTGTAGAACTAGTTCTGGTTCTATAGCTACTAATTGCTATATATGGGGTAAAATAAATGGGGCCAACTATGGTATGAGTACTGCAACAATGTCCACGTGGGGTGAAATACCTCCAGGTGCAACCATTGTTGACCAAAAGTTAATTACAGCTTCCGAAGTAGAAAGTATTAGCATGCCTGATGAAACAGAAGTTCAAGGCTATGCATGTTTAAAAGCGGTCTCAACTTATAATTCAAGTCCAATAGAATTTACCAATTGGGGAAATGCCGTTGACTCCAACGGAAGTGGTCTTAACTATAATCAATGTGCCAGTGAATACTTAAGTCAAGCTTCTGGTCTTGTTGCTAGTATTCAAAGTAATGGGCAAACTACAGGTAGTCTTAAATCTGTTGATTGTGTTAATGGTAGTAATGATTTAACGACAGGATGCTATATATGGGGTGAACTGACAACTGAGTCAAGTGATAATACCTATCAAATTAATACCTATACCCCATGGGGACAGACACCACCAGGTGGTACGCAGGAAGGTTCCTCGGGTTTATCATCTGTCAATATTAAAAATCCTATAAACTACAATGAGATTGTTGCAAGTAATGCATTTAAACCTGCTAATAATCCAGAGCCAGATTCTAATTCTGAACCTGGTAGTCCTTATTTCCAACTGAGTGATACCCTTGGAGAAAATACTTTTATCTATCAATCTCCTCAAATAAGAGAGGTTAATAATTGTATCTCTGCTTATATTGCTGCTGCTGAAAGTGAAATGACAGTGAGTGATTATTTTGCCTCTAGCAATTTCGAGTCAAGCTGCCCGTCATTCTTTCCTGCTCAATATCTTTTAAATTCGGGAGAACTGACAACTATACCACCTACATCAAGTACCGCTTCTACATATGCAAGTACCTCTCCCGTTGTTTCAACCATGACTGGAGGAGTATCTGGCGATCCAGATGTTTCAAACCAAGAAATATTTGCTCCAATGTACTACGATACGTCGACAGAAAACGTACAACAATATGGTAAAATGTATGGGGTTATCTCTGCTTGTCAATCACAGAGTGAGCTTTATAGCTACACGCCAACATTAAGTAGTAATATTGCTGAAAAAGGACAATCTTATATAACCTGTCGGTTGTGGAAGTCAAATAGTTCATTGAGAGACGAAAGCAGTATGGTATCTGCGATTACTGGCAGTGCTTCAAGTTTCCCAAGTAATTCACAAGAAGCCATACAGTCACTATATAATGAAAGTTATGTTACAAATGGTAGTAGTACTTCATATCAAAACACGACTGCTTTTTCATTTCCTCAAGCTAAAGCTGGTTCTAGTTTACCAAGTATAACTGCTTGGTATGCTACAGACGCTTCAAATTTATCAAGTGGTGCAACTGAAATATCCACATATTTTAATGGTTCTGGTTCAGCTATCCCAATTTCTACGCCGACCAGTATTCAAACTGATGTGACAACTAACTTAACCTATGCACTAAGTGTAGGCGGAATGACATCAACAGGCGAGGCGCATGCGCTAGCTGTTAGTTATGTTATTGATGGTTTTACTTATCCACTGGTATTAATATTTTATAATAGAGACGGTCTGGCAGGAAATGGCTTTGCTGTTGTACAAAATAATATTCTTAATAATGTTGGTTTTATTACGAATGGCACAGCATATCCTATTACTCCAGATCAAAGCAGCTTTGTAAGTCCGCCAACATTACCATATATCACTGAAATGAATAATAACTGCATAAAAATGGCTTCTGCAGGAGAAACTTTCAATGTATGTGCTAATCCTGGAGAGCCAATGGCTTATGGTAATCTAACTTATAGTAGTATGAAGATATCACCAAATAATCCAATTTATACTCAGATAAATGGCGTGTATTTTTATATAAATGGTACTTCTTTTAAAGATTGGCAGGCTGGAACAGGCGTATTATCCAACTTGAGGTTCTATGGTGCTTGGAATACGCCAATGTGGATTGAATATTCAGATTAGTATATTAATTCAAAGGGTGACTCGACAACACAAGTGAGTAAAAGGTTGTTAATGAAAAAGACTGTATTTATTACGACATTACTATCTATCCAATCAATATTTGCCACTTTAGATAAAGCAAATTTACACTTTAAAAATAACAGCTTAGAACCGCTGTACCTTTATCCATCACAAATTTATAAATGCTGGGTCAGCTCTGCAAATAATAATATTATTTCTATACCTTCAAACCAAACTGAAACATTTCTAGTGTCATATATCTGTGAGCCAAAACAACAAGCTTACTATGAGTTTAATATTAACCATGGAAATGACCATTATATTTTTAACTTTAAATCAAGCGACAACCACGTATTGATGGGCGTTAAGCACTTAACAAATAACAATACTTGGTTTTATTGCTTAGAGAGACAGACTGATTATCATTTTATATATAACTTAAATTCAGAGATGTTTGAAGTTGAAGGCTATGAGCCAATTAGTAATTTAGAAAGTTGTAAGTAAACCATATTTAAAATTTTGCTATTTGACGAACCAGTTTGCTTACTACTTAGATTTTGACAGTTGTTTTACTTGAGAGATTTCAGGACGTTTTATCAGCTTACTTGGTCGCTTATAAGTTTGTAATGCTTTTATATCACGAGAATTATTATGACAGATTAAGCCTTTAAATCTTGGACCTCTTAATTTATTGCGCGACCAATAACCTTCGAGAAAAACTTCAGCGCCCACTGTTAATGTTTTACGGTTAACAAGAAAGCCTTTGAAACAAATATAGTTTTCTAATATGCAATCCACGTCAGATATTAATGCGGTAATTTGATCGTGATTTTGTTTACGTATTTCACATACAATGCCAGTAAATTGTTGTTTAACCAATGAAGTATCCTTTTCTTGTTAATACAGCCCTAGCATAATCTTATTTATCTTGAATGCAACCCTTCATGTATAGTTATATTGAACTGTTTTAATGACAATGTGTATAGGTTGATTCAATAACAGTCGTATTATTACTTAGCACTTTTACAAGCACTGAATGACTATGGTCTTGGCAAATATTGTCGCATTTAAAGATGAGAACATCATCCAAAAAAACAGGTTTATGAAACTCAATAGATGCCATTTTAGCTTTAAATGAGTTTATATGATGAGGCTTGGTTTTATTGTAGATGATCACTGCGTGGTTTAACCATTCTGTTATTTTATGAATAGATAATATCCCAACTGGTGTTGTGTCTTCTGTAGTAACAACTCTTTTTATAACCGTAGTCATAATTTATACCTTGTAACTTAGGGCTTATTTTTATCATACAGTTTTAAAAATGCTGAAAATACAGTATCAAATACTCGATTGATTGATATTTAACCTTTTCTGTTTCCAATGTAAATGTTGTACTCTTGAAAACTTCGGCCTTGTTGAATTTTCTCTTCTGGTAACTCAGGTATTTGGTAATGTTCTATTAACTCAAAATTTATTTGATTATTAAATGTTGATTTAAGCTCTTTTTGGGTTATTGAAAAAGGTGGTTGTTCAGGGTTTCCATCGTGTATTGTTGTATTCAAAAGTATTTGAGTTTGATGCCCACATATTTCAATCATTTTTTTAGCATAGCTTTCTCTAATGGCGTTAGGTAGTGCTACATAGCCACCTCTGTCATACCAGAGCACAGGCTGTTGATCAATTTCATCAAGGTTAATTTCTAAAATATCAGCACAAACTATTTTAATTTTATTTGAATAAAAACACTTGAAGTCGTTTATTGTACGGTTTTTTTTGTATGGAATATTGTGTGTATTGAAAAATTGCAATATAGCCTGCTCGGATATTTCTACACCAACAACTTTAAATCCCTGTTGTTCAAGATAAAGCATATCAATGCTTGAGCCACACAAAGGTACAAAGCAAATATTTGTATTCGAATATTTTATTTTAGGGAGATGTTTAACTAAAAACTGATTTGGCAATTTCTGATCAAAAGCAGTATCTTTGTTCTTCCAGCGTTCGTACCAATATTTATTATTATCTGAAGCAATATTTGTCATTTTGGGTTTAATATTCTTGGAGTATAACGCGATAAGGTTTGGGGAAATTCTTAATTTTGTGTGAGTCTAAATATAGCCCTTTGTTACAATATATATGCCAAATACCAGATGTGTCTGATGCTGTCTCTTATACACATCTCCGAGCCCACGAGACAGGCAGAAATCTCG
>CAJXRW010000176.1 GCA_913060525.1 uncultured Gammaproteobacteria bacterium | reverse complement strand
AGAGTAGATCGTCGGCAGCGTCAGATGTGTATAAGAGACAGGCTTAATATTTTATGGTAATTAATTAGTACAATACAGGCAGATAGAAAGTGCCCAATGTTTAATTTATTTACTCAGATCATAAAAAATCACTTCGCAAACTAAAGTATACTATATTTTTCTGAAATGTAAGCCTTTGGTTTTCACAAATGCATATACCCCATGTTCAGAAAGTGTTCCACCTAAACCAGAATTTTTTCTGCCTGCCCAAGGCAAGTAAGGTGATACACGGTCACAACAATTCCAATAAACATTACCTGCATCCAATTCTCCCATGATTTGATTTGCTCTTTCTTCATTACTGCTAAAAACACCCGCAGTCAAACCAAACTCGGTATCATTCATTTTCTCGATTGCTTCCTTATCATCATTCACACTTTGAATACCAATAATGGGACCGAAAGATTCTTCAGTCATAACCCGCATACTATGGTCAACATTAATTAAAACGGTTGGCTCAAAAAATGAACCATTTGAATCAATTCTATGTCCACCCAATAATAATATGGCGCCTTTATTCTCGGCATCTTTTACCTGTGCTCTTAAAAAATCAATATGTTGCGGACGCGTAATGGCACCATTGGTAATACCATCGACAGTTGGATCACCAACGGCCAATTGGTTTGCCGCATTGACAAAACGAGATACAAATTTATCATAGATTTTTTTATGCACATAAATGCGTTCAACTGAACAGCAGCTTTGACCATTGTTATAAAATACCCCTTCAACCAAAGCTTCTGCTGATGCCCGAACGCTCTGAACATCATCTGCTACATAAACGGGATCTTTACCCCCTAGCTCCAAACCAACGGGTACCAATTTTTCTGCTGCTTTTTTTGCAACCTGCTTACCAGTAGCAACACTTCCTGTAAAAAAGTAGCCATCTAAGGGTGCTTTTAACAATGCTTCGCCAACCTCTTTTGCACCGATAAAACACTGGAAGCCATCGTGCGGAATACCAGCCTGAAATAAATATTTTTGGATATTCAATCCTGTTAAAACCGCATATTCTGAAGGCTTATAGGCAACCGCATTGCCCGCAATTAACGCAGGAATAAACACATTCACACCAACCAAATAGGGATAATTCCAGGCTGAAATATTGGCGATAACGCCAAGCGGTTCATACGCAAGGCGTTCTCTGGTGTTACCATCAACATTAACATCATGCTCATCGAGCGTTTTTTCCGCTTGATCAACAAAAAATTGGCAGCGATAACAGGCTGCATTAATTTCATTACGACTTTCTTGTATGGGCTTGCCAACCTCCGTCGTTAAATCCTTTGCTAGCGCTTCGATATTTTCTTTTAACAAGATTATAAATTTTTGAATACATTCAATTCTGTGATGAATCGTTGTACTCGTATACCAATTTTTTTGTCCTGATTTCAGTTTATCTAATTTTTGTATGATCGTGCTGTTATTATCACTCTCAATCGTTTTAACTACTGCACCTGTACTTGGATTCATAATTTTCATGAATTATCCTTAATCATTAAATTTGAGCTAAAAAATAGCCATACACGGAATCTGAATCAATCACTTTATCTTTAAGTGTATGTCCAAATTCAGGATGCCATTGCACTGCGTATATGAAATTATCGTTTGTTTGATGCCGAAATGCTTCTAATATATTATCTTGTGGGCAATACGCTTCTCGAATTAACCCACTTCCTAATTTATCCACACCTTGATGATGTACGGTATTAATTAACCCTCCTTTCAAGTTCGGATGAATTTTAGTTGCTAACAAACTGTCATCATCAAACACCACCTCGTGGTAGATTTCATCATATTTTTCAGCATTTCGATGCTCTATTTTTGTTTCAACCTGTGTCTGAATATCTTGATATAAAGTACCACCAAAATAGCTATTAATCAGCTGAAGCCCTCGGCAAATGCCCAATACGGGTTTTTTATGATGATAAGCATAATCCATAATATCTAATTCGTAATCATCACGAATTTTATCACCAGGCCATTTTTTTTTATCTAAATAAGGTTGCTGATATGACTCTGGACAGACATCAACCCCACCTTGAAAAACAAAACCATCCATCTGAGCACAAAATTGTTTTAATAGTTCAGGTGATTTAAAAGCAGGAATAAGAATAGGCAATACATTTGATCTGGTTAAATAAGTCGCCATATCATTTTCAAGGTAACTTAACGTTTTTTTTGAAAAGGTTAATCGAGCGGGGTCTGGATGAAACAAACATGCTGACACCCCTATTTTGATCATTATAAGCTCCTGTGCAGGATATATTTAAAATCATCAAGTGTTACTTTACGAGGATTTGATAAATGACATCCATCCGCTAAAGCTAATTCAGCAATCGCATCAATATCTTTCTCTGTGATACCATGATTACTTAAACCCAGCTCAATCCCTACTTTCATATTCAAATGTTGGGTGTAATGCACAAAATCTGATATCTCAAGTTGTTTTTCAATCACTTCAAATTTTTCACGACAGACACGCTCGTTAAAACGCATACATTCGGTAAACATAATCGCATTTGCCAATCCATGATGCAGATTATTAAAGGCGGATAATGCATGGGCGCAGGAATGAACCACGCCTAATCCTTTTTGGAAAGCAACCGCACCCATTGTCGAAGCGGCCATCATCTTAGAACGATTTTCAATATTCGGGCGTTTAACCGCATCGACTAAAGATTCATGGATTAAACGCATGCCCTCGAGCGCAATGCCATCACACATTGGATGGAACGTATCAACCAAAAAAGCTTCTACATTATGCACCAATGCATCCACACCAGTCGCAGCGGTAATAAATGGCGGTAAAGCCAAAGTTAATGCTGGATCTGCCAAAACGAGTTTTGCAAGCAATTGGGGCGCAAAAATAACTTTTTTCTGATGTGTTTTTTCATCGGAAATAATCGCACTTCGACCTACTTCACTACCCGTACCACTGGTAGTTGGTACCGCAATAAAATAAGGAATATTTTCACTCTTAACCTTTTCATCGCCACCAGTACCATCTTCATAATCAAAAACACTTCCAGGGTGATTTGCCATTAACACAATGGCACGCGCCACATCCATACTCGCACCACCACCTACACCAATAATGGCATCACATTGGGCTTGATGAAATTTTTCCACACCACGGATGACATCGCTTTCAACTGGGTTTTTTGCGATATCAGAAAAAATTTCTACCTTGAAACCATTCTCTTTTAGATGTGCGACAATATTTTTAACAATTGGTAATTTTTCCAACACAGGATCGGTCACAATAAGCGGTTTATTCACGCCATTTTGTTTTAGATGCATACTGGTTTCATTAATCACACCCGCCCCAAAACGCATTTTAGTTGGGAAGTTAAATTGATACACTTTATTCCACATAAATTAACCTTTTCAAAGCAGTTTAAGTAATACCATTATAGTGATTGTTTTATAACTTATCGCTAGCAATCGAACAACTTGTGATAAGATTTTCTATATTTTTATCTACTGAAATATTTGGAGTAAAAAATTGCAGCAAGAAAGCGTTAACATTCAAACAAAAGGCAGAGGATTTTATGACATAACCGCTAAAATTCAGAAGATTGTGAACCTAAAAAATATCTCAACTGGATTATGTCACGTCTTTTGTCAGCATACCTCTGCCTCTTTGATTATTACTGAGAATTGTGACCCTGATGTTCGTACTGATACGGAAGGATTTTTGAGCCGTTTGGTGCAGGATGGTGATCCACATTTTTTTCATAATTTGGAAGGAAAAGATGACATGTCTGCACATATCCGCACTATATTAACAGGTGAATCAAAAACGATTCCCATTATTAATTCAGCGCTTGGACTAGGCACTTGGCAAGGACTCTATTTATATGAACATCGCTACCAGCCACATCAACGAAAAGTCATTGTGACTTTAGGCTAAAAGCTGCTCAAACTTTTCAATAATATATCGCCCAATAGGTAAACTAGAAGTCGCTGCAGGTGATGGTGCATTACACACATGTAAAATACGTTTTGAGTTTTGAAATAAAAAGTCTTCAACCAGTTTGCCATCTTTAGACAATGCCTGCGCTCTAACACCTGATGGATAAGGCTGCAAATCATTTAGCGTGACACTGGGACAATATTTTTGTACTTCTTTTAAATAAGCTTTTTTTGATAACGAGGTTTTCAGTTCATGCCATACGGGTTTAAAATTATTTTTTAGCATTTTCCAAAAAGCTGGATAAGTAATGGTTTCGCCAAAATCAACCAAACTGATATTTGAACGCTGATACCCTTCTCGCTTCATGGCGAGCACAGCATTTGGACCAACGGTAACAGATCCATCTATCATTCTGGTTAGATGTACCCCTAAAAATGGCAAATCAGGGTTTGGAACGGGATAAATAAGGTGTTGAATTGACGCATTAAACTTATCGCTCAACTGATAATACTCGCCACGAAAAGGCACAATTTTAAAATTTGGTTTTTGACCAGACAGCTTAACAATACGATCTGCCTGCAACCCTGCACAACAAATCACATAGTTGGCAACCACATGCATATTGGCATTTGTTTTAAGCATCACATCTGTTTTGTGCTCAGAAATACTTTCTACCGCCTGATGATAAAATACATTACCGCCATGTTTCACGAAAATATCCGCATATTTTTCTGTGACTTGTTTCCAGTTGATGATTTTTGTTTCAAGCACGTGAATCGCGCCCACACCGTTAATTTGAGGCGATAATTTCTTTAACTGGCTTTGGTTAAGCACCTCACATTTAAGCTGATTTTCCTGTGAACGTTGAATCAAAGCCTGCATACGTTCTAGCTCGATATCATTTGTAGCTACAATCAACTTTCCTGGTGAGGCATAAGGGACTTTATGTTCTTCACAAAACTGGACGGTATCTTTTAATCCTTGGCGACAAAATTTTGCTTTTAAACTCCCTGGCTTGTAATAGACACCTGCATGGATCACGCCACTATTATGACCCGTCTGATGCTCAGCAGGTGTCGCCTCTTTTTCAAATAAAGAAATGGAATAATGTGGGTATTTTTTCTTTAGCTGCATTGCTGTTGAAAAGCCCAGTATACCGCCACCAATAATGGCAATATCAACATGATGAATATCCATATACCGTCATATATTAAGACACAATAACAATGATATTATCAGAAAAATTATCTAAAATTGATTGTGCGCTAATAAACGCTTTAAAATACAACCTGAAGACGAACCCGATCGATATAAAGGAATATAATTTGGACTATCTTAAGCAATATTTAGATTTACAGTTATATGATAATCGAAATAAAATAAAACTACCCCGTCAGGCTACGCCCTGTCTCTTATACACATCTCCGAGCCCACGAGACAGGCAGAAATCTCG
>CAJXRW010000175.1 GCA_913060525.1 uncultured Gammaproteobacteria bacterium | reverse complement strand
GAGATTTCTGCCTGTCTCGTGGGCTCGGAGATGTGTATAAGAGACAGGTCATGATCAGGTATATCAGCTTTTGGTTGAGTGCTTGAATAACATTGATGAGGATGCTTCAGATGCGTTAATTCATTACATCAAACATGAAGAATATATAGATATTAAATACTTATATACATCAGGAACCTTTTTACCTAAATCGGCTACTTCAATGAAAGGCGATATAAATAAATTTTACGGTAAAACAGTTAATTTTTTAAAAGAATCAGCGCTTATAACAGAGTAAGCGTATTGGGTTATAGGGTTATGAGAAATATTGAATATGGTGCGAATAAATATTATTCACCAATCATTGTGATTTTAACTTGTCATTTTATTTCAGCTTTATCGACATTAGGGTTAGCACCATTCTACGGTAGCATTTTAAGTCAAAGCTTTCAGCTCAGGCCTTCTCTTCTTGTGGGCTTTATTTATATATTACCCACTCTACTAACTGCATTAACGATTCCTTTATGGGGAAAATTATCAGATAAAATAAATAAGAAATCAGCTTTGTTACGTGCTCAGATAGGCTTAACTATCAGCTTTGTTATTGCTGCACTTTCAGAAGGAAATATAACCTTATTTTTATTTTCACTTATTATTCAAGGAATATTTGGAGGAACGCTTGCTGCGGCAAATGCATATCTTGCAAAAACGGTGCAACAGGTAAATCTCTCATTACTGCTTAATTTGACACAGTATTCAGCCAGGTTTGCATTTTTGTGTGGTCCAGTGATAGTTGGCTTTTTATTCAATCAAATATCCATATTTGGTATTTATATGCTTTTTGCTTTTATAACCGCTGGCTCAGTATTAATGGTAAGTTTATTTATTCCGAATGATAAAAACATCACTACTATTTTAACAAAAAATATCAAAAAAACAGGTAGCAAAACTGAAACTACAGTCTCTCCTGTAATCCCCTATGTAACCTTATTAATAGCTAATTTTATTGTCAGTTTAAGTCTTGTTGCTACCTTTCCTTATTTTATGTTCTTGGTAAGAAATCAGTTTCATATTCAATCGTCATTTTATGCTGGAATATTATTCAGTATTCCGCATTTGTCATATCTTCTGTTTATGTTTGCATTGCAAAAAAAACTACTCATTATAAAGCATAAAAAACACTTATTTTATTTATCACTCATAAGCCTGGCAATTAGTATTTTGTTACAGGTTATAACAAGTAATGTTCTGCTTTTCATTGTTTTTAGGTTTCTCATGGGTATTTCCATGATCTGTGTATATACGAGTTTAAATAAATTGATTTCGGAAATAAAAATGGCACAGAAAGAAGGTGCTGTTTTTGGTTGGTTAGATAGCTTTAATAAGTATGGAGGTGTACTGGGCGGTCTGGGTGCTGGAATTTTATTCAGCATGTATGATGCAGGCTCACCATTTATATTTGCCAGTATCGCTATTCTGTTTTTTTGTATTCTATCTGCCAAATGTATTTATAAGCCATTGTTTTATTTGTATCAAATAATAACCGTACGAGGAGGAAAGAAATTATGGAAAGTCTTATAAGCTTTGATACCAATATAGATGAAACTGAATATGAGTTAATGGAAAGTATTAGCCAATATCAACGGTTGGTAAATGGTAGCATGACCGATCAGGCCAATCATAATTCATTGTGCGCATTGATTAATTGTTATTTGCGTGAAATTGTTATACCTGCGAATGAAATCTCAATAGAAAGCTTCTCTAATATAAAATATCTAAGAATTATTTTCCCGATTGAAATGTATCAAATTAGTTTTCTGACAGATAAAGTCTCACTATCAGGATTTTACAATATTTGTTCTCCTGTTATTGCTAAAGATGGCCAAAATAGTCTGCCACTTGATTACTTGAGTTTGCTTACTGTCATTAATCATAAGCTTTCTAATGAATATAACTTACCGCTTAATTTAGAAATTATGCTGCAGGCAAAGAATAGCCTGGAGAATATATCTAAATTTATAAAATACCATAAAGAAAGTCCTGTTAGTTTTATTTCAAACGAGCAGGGCTTAACCTTTGGTCATGAATTTCACCCAACACCCAAAGCCCGATATGGTTTGAATAATGATGACTTATTAAAGCTATCACCAGAAATTTATGCGAAGTTCAAATTGCATTATTTTAGAGTCCCAAAAAATTTAATATCATGTCAGACCAATAACCCAGACATTCAGCATCCAAGTTTATTAAACTTCAAAGATGGATATGTGGAATACCCAATCCACCCTTGGCAAGCCAAATTTATTTTAAATCAAAAACCGTTATGTGAAATTTTAGACGCCTTAAATATTACCAGTATTGGTGAACAAGGGGTTAACGTCATTCCTACTTCTTCCGTTAGAACTTTATTTAATAACGAAAATGATTATTTATACAAATATTCTCTTCATGTGCGGTTGACCAATTGCCTAAGGAAGAACTCATATTATGAGTTAGAAAATGCGCTTAAATTGAGCAATATTATTAAAGATAAAAATCTAACAGCAAATCACCCTAACGTTAGCATACTATACGAACCTATCGCCTATACCGTTGATATTCCAACTGAAGAGGATAAAACGAATTTAATATTTAAAGAATTATTTGGGTTGATATTAAGAGAGAACATATCATTACATCATCAAAAAAATTCATACGTTGCGCTAAAGCTGTTTTCTCGTCACCTTAATTCAGATTCAGTGATTAAAGAGATCATCTGCAAACTCAGTCAAAGTGAAAATATAACGTATGAAATAGCAGCAAGCTTATGGTTCAGGCGTTATGCAGAAATACTTTTCCATTTTATTTTTGATAGCTATGGATATCATGGGGTAATTTTTGAACCGCATCTGCAAAATATAGTCCTATATCTTGAAAATAATCTACCTAAGCATATATATATTCGTGACTTAGAAGGTACAAAGTTGTACACAAAATTCCAGTTAGAAAACAATGCTATTTATTATGATGCAGACGAGAGTATTAGACGCATTATCTATTGTTTGATTATTAATAATTTTGCAACTGCCATTCATTATTTAAGCAATAACAGTTCTGAATTAGAACAGCAGTTATGGAGACAGTTATACGATATTATTCATTCTTATAAAAAAGCCAATAGTCACTTGGATAAGTTAATTAAAGATCAACTAAATGATGTATTAAATGCATCATATTTACCGTATAAAGCAAATTTACTGACTAGATATTTTAAACGTGCAGATAAAGATGCTTCATATATTAAATTTCCAAATCCATTAAAAGAATTGTCCAGTAAGGTATAACAATGAATTCGGCTGTCAGCACTAAAAATAACAATCAATGTATTCAAGACATAGTCTATAAGTTAAAACAACAAAATTTCGAAGATAAAGAGTTTTGTGCATACGTTTATGATTTGAATGCATTAAAAAATCATATTGAGTCAATATGTGGTAGATTACCGACTAATTGTGAAATGTATTATGCTGTTAAAGCAAACTCAGAAAAAAAAATACTAGATACGATCAATAAATGCTGCAATGGATTTGAAGTGGCTTCTATAGGTGAGCTGCACAAAATATATGAATACTATCCAAATTCTAAAATAATATTTGGAGGCCCAGGAAAAACAGATGAGGAGTTACTCTTTTGTCTAAAGAATAAGGTCGAATATATTCATGTTGAGAGTATTCAAGAACTATTCCGTCTAAGTAGTATCTGTCAACAGAAAAATCAAAGTGTGAATATTTTATTAAGAGTCAATATTAAAACACAAAATTTAAGCAGTACAAAGCTTATGATGGGAGGGTGTTCGAGTCCTTTTGGCATGGATGAGCTTATGTTAAATGAATGCTTAAAATATTTAACAGGACATCAATATATTAATTTAAAAGGACTACATTTCCATTTAGCTTCATTTCAGCTTGATGAAAATTTACATCTTGATCTTATCAATAACTATATAAATTTCCTCCATAAAATAAATTATGAATACCAATTATCACTTGAACATATCAACTTTGGTGGTGGTATTGGTGTAAATTATCAAGATAAAAGCCATTGCTTTGATTGGAAATATTTTTTTGAAAAACTATCTTTACTATTATCTAATTCAAAAAACAATCACTTAAAAACCAGGTTTGAATGTGGTCGGAGTTTATCAGTTTATTGCGGATATTATGCAACTGAAATCATCGATATTAAAAAAAGCTATAACAAAACCTATGTTATCGTCCGTGGTGGTACTAATCATTTTCGCACGCCATTTGCACAAAATCATAGCCATCCATTTGAAATCCTACCTATATCTAAATGGTCAAAACCCTATTCTAGAATCAGTATAGAAAATACTGAAATTAATATTGTTGGGCAGTTATGCACACCAAAGGATATATTGGCATTTAATGAACATGTGGTTTCTTTAGCTACGGGTGATATTATTATTTTTTCTCATGCTGGGGCGTATGCTTGGAATATCTCTCATCATGATTTTTTATGTCACCCTCATCCTGAAAAATATTTCATCGAGGAGGAATAAATGATTAGTAATCCTGAGTTATCCGTGGAGAGTATTAACCTGCATCTTCAGAATAAATGCATTATCAAGAACATGAGTTTTGTTTTACCTGAAGGTAAAATCTCGGCAATTATAGGGCCTAATGGCTCAGGTAAAAGTACCATATTGAAAATATTATGTAATATTCTTCAGCCAACATCGGGTACAGCCTATTTGAATAAAAAATCCATCAAACTATATAGACAAAAAGAAATAGCGAAGTACATTTCCTTTTTGCCTCAGCACCCGATTGTGCCTGATAATTATAAGGTTATAGATATACTGCATGCAGGGCGATTCCCTCATCAAGGTATTTTAAATAGAGTAAGTGCTAATGATATAGATGTTATAGAATGGGCATTGAAAATGACCGAGCTAGAAAATTATAAAAATGTTCTTATGCATCATTTATCTGGCGGGTTACGACAGAGGGCTTGGTTAGCTATGACACTTTGCCAAGAAACACCGATTATTATTTTGGACGAGCCTACAACCTATTTAGATATCAAACATCAATTACAATTAATTCAATTAATAAAAAGACTGAATGCGGAATATAAAAAAACAATCCTATGGGTGTTACATGATTTGAATCAGGCAATTTTATCAAGCGATTATTTATTCATATTTAAAAATGGTGAAATATTAAATTCTGGTAGACCAAGCGATATAATCAAATCAGGCGCTTTGACTTCAATATTCGATGTGTATATTAATAAAAATTATTTTCAACAACACATTAGCTTGTTAAATTAAATAGTATGATTTTAATTTAACTACCGAATTTATATGTTATTTATTAATAAGTCTTAATATGTTAACAGGTGTGATATGACCTTAGATTTACTTGAAAAACCTAAAACCTGTCTCTTATACACATCTGACGCTGCCGACGATCTACTCTGTGTA
>CAJXRW010000174.1 GCA_913060525.1 uncultured Gammaproteobacteria bacterium | reverse complement strand
GTCGGCAGCGTCAGATGTGTATAAGAGACAGATATAAAACCAACAAAAAAACATATACGCCAACCATATTCCAACATGCTTTCGTATGACAATATTGAAGATAATATCCCAACGGTTAAAGCACTTATAATAATACCAATCTGAGAAGTAGTTGATGCTAATGATGCTGCAAATCCCCTCAAATGTGTAGGTGCTGTTTCAGTTAGCATAACCAAAACACCAGTAAATTCACCCCCAACAGAGAACCCTTGTAACATACGAGCAAATACTAAAATAATAATGGCCCATACTCCTGCGGTATCATAGGTTGGCATAAAAGTCATAATTAACATTGGGATACACATTAAGCCTATACTTAGAACTATCGCTTTCCGTCTGCCTAGCCTATCCCCAATATGACCCATAACAAACCCACCAAGAGGTCGCATAAAATAGCTGGCAGCAAAAATACCAAATACAGATATTAGTCCTATGGCTTTACTATCAGAAGGGAAGAACAAAACACTTAAATATATGGCTAGATAGCCATATAAACTAAATTCATACCACTCCAGAACCGCACCAAAAGCGGTAAACCACATCGTTTTCATCTTACTAGGGGCGGACATAACAAATACCTTATACTCTTGTCTAGAGATAAAATATAGCTCAAAACTATTACAACTTTATGAATAAATTCAAATTTATTACAACAAGATGCATATTGAACTGATAATACCCTTAGCAATCTTAACGCTTCCATCGTTTCAAATTAATCTTAAAAATTACCAAACTTTGACTTTATATTGCTTAAAGCATTGGAATAACCATATTTCAGATTAACTGCATCATCAAAACTAATTTTTTCAAAAGTAATACGACTACCTAGTGGAATTTGTGCTAATCGGTCAATATCAACTTCTGCAACATTTGCTACTCGCGGATAACCGCCTGTTGTCTGGCGATGTCTCATCAATATGATTGGACCATTTGGTGAAAGTTGGATAGTACCATCATTAACAGGCTGGGAAATCATTTGTAATTTATGGTGTGGCACATCAGACCCTAATAATCGAACACCCATTTGGTTAGACTGTTTATCTAGCTGCCATTCAGACTCAAAAATTGTTTGATCTTTCAATATATGAAACTCAGGCCCTTCAAATACACGAAATGGTTGATTCAGCTCACGCCAATAAGGAAAATAATAATGGAACTCACCACGCGCAATACCCATTCTGTGCTGATTTTCTTGCGATAAACTAACTGCCATCAAAATTGTACGAAAACCAATCTCCCTATCCTTTAACACCAATTGACTACCCTGTTCTGCTTTATATATGCAAGCATGTTGCACTCGTGAAAGCTGCTTTTTACTGCCACCTATTAATTGCACATTTTGGTAAGGTGAACCTGTAATGATAAATAAAATATCTTCATTAAAGGTAATTTTTCCTGGGTATATTATTTCTGAGCAGGTAAATTTGGTTGGTTTTCCAAGCATATAATAAGCTGTTAAAAATGCAGTTTGATCTTGTGCGCCTTGAGGTGATATCCCTTTATCTTGCTCACCATATTGGCGACATTTCACAGAAAAACTTAACCCACCATTAATGTCATACAATTCGTTAACCATAGCTATTGCATTTTCCTTATGGCTTTTACTAATTCGAGTGCGATGCTACTGTCAGAGTGAATGCAAGCCGTGTCTGAATAAAATACCTGTTGCGTACCATCTATTGTGATAAATCCGCGAAGCAGTTGATTATATTGCTCAACAGCTTGTGATACCTCTTTAATTTCAGCATTGGACTGTCCCCTTGGGATAAGCTCAGGATAGGCATTTTCTTTTAAAAAATAGCCCCGCTCGACAAAACTTTCTCTTAACAATGTTATATCACCTCTCTTTTGGCAAATTTTTGCCACGTGTCCAAATGGCGTGTTAATTATCGAACTAAGATTGTTTTTAATACACCAGTCAACAAACATTTGAGCCAGCTCATCACTATCATTAATGGCAAAATAAAGCGCACCATGTGGTTTTATCATCTCAATTGACGGAAATAATGCTATTTGTTTATCCAACGAATCGAATAGTTCACGGTTGGAAATCTCCATTCGCTTACGACCAAAATTTTCAGGGTCTGGATACCCAACATGTGCAGAAGGCCTTACTTTATGTTTATGGCAAAGTGATAAATAATAATCAACAGATTGCTGATCTCCTGCATGCCCACCACAAGCGATATTCGCAATATCAATATACTGCATTAACCGATCATCCACTGGATGCGCAACGCCTCTTTCACCAATATCACAATTAATCTTTAACATAGTTAACCTCTTTTACACGGCTATAAATTTAACACTATCGCCAGGTTTAAATTGTTTAAAATCATTAAAATCAGATGTGCCAATAATATGCCAACCACACGGCATCTCAACAGGAAATATACTGGTTTGTGAACCCCCAATACCAACAGAACCAGAGGAAATTCTAGCACGAGGCGATTCAAGCCGAGGCATTGCCAGTCTTTCATCAAGACCCAATAAGTAAGGCAGATATGGCTTAAAACCAAGCATGGCAATTTGATAAGTCGGCTTTGTATGCAACTTGATAAATTCAGTTTTTGAAAGCTTTAACTTTTCGATTGAACCATCAATATCTATACCATCGTATTTTACGTTTATTTTATATTCACTAATATTTTGCTGCCAATCATAATTTGAGGCTAATGCCTGATTGACTTCACGCATAACAATTTCAGAAAAATCTGATTGCATCATACCCACAAAATGAAAAGCGATAGCATTATACGTTGGCACAATATCTACAATCGATAAATTGTCTAATATGTTACTATGATTTTTAAAGTAGTAATAAATTAAAAGAACCTGGTTATTAAGCTGTCGACTTAATTCTTTACCTAATTCAATAACGAAACATGACTCATTTAAAAAATAACTTCTCATCATAAAAAAATTAACTACAATCCTATGGCAACAACACTAGCCAAAAGAAGAGCTAGAATCAAATGACAACCTCAGCATTGTATGGGTGTATGTTACAAGAGGGTTAACTATAAACCGCTACCAGCGAAAATATTTTGAATATTAACCATTCTGCTTATTATCATTTTTACGTTTTTCTTGCTCAGCCTTAAGTTGCTGTTCACTATAAATATAAGTCTTTTCAAATTTATTATTTGGCAAAATAATCATATTAGATCTGTTATTGTTAGGCGCATTATTAATAGTGGCATAATTTTCTGCTGGTTTTACTGCATAGGGGTCATTGTAATCACCCATTGGAGGAGTTTCGTCTTCAGCAAATACTTGCACACTTAATATTAATGACGCGATGCCTAAAATTTTAATGATCTTCATACAAATATTATTTTTATATTTTTATGACCAATATAGACACATTGACGTCATTTTGCTCCTTAGTGCAGATTATTTATAAAATAAATGCAATAAATTCAAAATTAACTCTTTGATTTGCTAAAGTTAAAGTAGGCCTTTAACTAATTGCTAGAAATTAACTATGGAAAAATTAGACCAAACTGACCGTTCACAATTTTGGATGGATATTTTTTTTATCACCCTATTATCCGCAGTGTATTTTATTATATTTCTGGGCTCAAGAAATTTGAGCATTCCTGACGAAGGAAGGTATCCTGAAATTGCTAGAGAAATGCTTGATTCTGGTAATTGGATAACGCCAACTATAAATGGCGTTCCCTTTTTGGATAAACCGATTATGTACTATTGGTTAGAAGCCATTAGCTTAAAAATATTTGGTGTGAATGCCTGGGGAGCAAGAATGCCAATGGCCGTATTTGGTTTTGTCGGCGTCATACTTACCTATTTATTTGGGCGAAAATTATATAATCGTCGTGTTGGCGTTATTGCTTCAGTAATTATTGCAAGCAGCCCGCTTTATTTTTTAGCTGCTCACTACGCTAACCTTGATTTAGAAGTCGCTAACTTTTTATGGGTCTCAGCACTATTAATGTTGGTTGGACTTCAATACCCTTATCCTTCAAATAAAAGAAGATATTATTTTTACGGTGCATACGCTGTTGGTGGTCTTGCTTTTTTAACAAAAGGATTAATGGGTTTCGTATTCCCTGCCATGGCCATTGGTATTTGGATTATCCTCTTAAATAACTGGCGTGTATTAAAAGAAATTTACTTACCTACTGGTCTTATAATTTTTTTGGTTATTTCAGTACCTTGGTGCATATTAGCTCAAATGCAAAATCCAGATTTTTTGTACTACTTTTTTTATTACCAACAATTTGCTCGATTTGTTGGAGATGACTTCCATACCAGTAAAATAATGGGGCCTTGGTTTTACTTTTTGATCATGATAGTTGGCATGTTACCATGGAGTATATATTTCACCTCACGTATGAAAAAAGGAGTAGACCTCTTTTGGAAAGACAGATTTAAAGACCCTAAAAGTTTATTCCTTTTAATTTGGTCTGTTGCTATATTTATTTTCTTTAGCATTCCACACACCAAGCTTGTTGGATACATATTACCAATACTTGTCCCATTAGCGTTATTAATGGCAAAATCCTGCAATACCATGATTGAAAATGATACGATCACTAAAGGCTTTAAGATCAGTCATGCTATTGGCTCAATCGTACTGGTTATGGTTGGAATTGGATTATTAATCTTTCCAGTTGCTCAGCATAAAATTCCTGCTAGCAGCATGTACCCGGTCTTTATTCCAACTGCCTGTATTTTAATTATTGGTGCAATTATTTCTCATAGCTTAATCAGAAAAAACTTTTTGATGAGATCAATATTCATTAGCACCTTAACCCTTGCTCTATTTAACCTGGGTGTCGTTTTATCTGCCCCTGTTTTTGATACAAAAGGTTCAGAACCATTAACTGAACAGGTTGTCCCATTATTGAAGAAAAATTCAATTGTTATGAGTTATGAAAACTATAAAGAAGATATTCCATTCTTATTACAGCGCAAAGTTTACATTGTCAGCGACTGGCACGATCCTAATATCTTAAAATCAGATAACTGGAAACGTGAATTCTATTTTGGAATTACACAATATGAACAATCAAGTAACGGAAAATGGCCTCAATGGTATATAGACAAGCAAGAGTTTTTCAAAATGTGGAAAAATAACCCTTCTGTTTTCGTTTTCACAGATCAAGGAAATTTTTTAATGCTACAAAAAGAACTTAATCCAAAACCGTATCTAGTTGCAAATCACAAAGGTTATATCGTTTTTGCCAAACCAAATGACTAAATTAAGTCCAATGTTACTCTCTAATTTATAAAGCATTATTTTCCTACAAAATAAATTGCTGTATAGCAATATTTTTTGCTGAAATAATTTACTGTTTTACTTCCATAAGCAATAACTTATGCTATATTAGCACATGAATTTGCAACACATGACTAAGTTTTAATTTCAGGGAAAATCTAGCTCCTGTCTCTTATACACATCTCCGAGCCCACGAGACAGGCAGAAATCTC
>CAJXRW010000173.1 GCA_913060525.1 uncultured Gammaproteobacteria bacterium | reverse complement strand
TCTCGTGGGCTCGGAGATGTGTATAAGAGACAGCTACAATGGAGCAATTATTTGAAATCGATGATAAATTATTAAGTAACTCTAACCACGATTGTAGAGCATTTGACTCCTTCGCAATTTCAAAAACCGCTTTTGCATATGGCCTTGCAATGTGTTTGCATTCAGACATGTTGTTTCTCTCTAGTCTATTTCATTTGCTAGTTCATCTAATAGCTGTTGATTGGATTCTTTGTTTATATTTTGCTTAAGAATCTTTTCTGCACCCGCTATTGCAATTGCCCCAATCTCTGCTTTAAGTGCACTTTTAGCTTGTTCACGCTCAGTATCAATTTCTTTAAGCGCCGTTGATTTAATTTTTTCAGCAGCATGACGAGCATCTTCTTTGGCTTGCTCTTCTGCACGTCTAGCTCTATCATTAGCCTGGTCAACAATAGTTGCTGCCTGGGCTTTTGAATCAAGAATGATTTCATTGGCTTTTCTCTTCGCTATTTCTAAGTCATTTGAAGCTTTCTCAGCGAATGCCAGACCATCAGCAATTTTTTTATTTCTTTCGTGCATTGCTTTTTTAAGTGGTGGCCAAACAAACTTCATTGTGAACCATATAAATATTGCAAATGTAATCATCTGCCCTATTAGGGTAAGATTAATATTCATATCCGATCCTATCTAGTTAATCGTGTGCTCTGCAAATTATTATGCTGATATTGCTGTCTGGATAGCTGGGATCATTAATGGGCTTGAATATAACAACAAGAAACCTATCGCAATTGAAATAGCAGCAAATGCATCTACGAATGCGGCAACAATAAACATCCTGACTAATAACATACCAGCTAGCTCAGGTTGTCTTGCAACACCTTCCAAGTATTTTCCACCAAGTACACCAAAACCGATTGCCGTTCCTAGCCCTGCCAAACCAATTAATAGTGCTGCACCAATTGCAGTTAAACCATTAATTTGAGCAGCTAGCTGTAGTGCTGTTGTTGTATCTATTGACATTTTATTTTCTCCTTATACTGATGATGTTTAAAACTTTAATAATGCTTATATTAATGATCGTCTTGTGCCATTGCGAGGTAAACTACCGTTAACATCATAAACACAAATGCTTGAATAACAATGATTAATATATGAAAAATCGCCCAAATGCCGCCTAGTGTCCACTGTATCCACCATGGAAGTAATGCGATTAATATAAAAATCAGTTCTCCTGCAAATAAATTACCGAAAAGTCGCAATGCCAATGATAAAGGCTTAACAACTTCATCAATAACTCTAAAGGCAATATTTACTGGGAATACCCATATACCGAATGGTGCTGATAGGATCTCTTTTGTGAGGCCTATCGGGCCCTTGGCTTTAAAATTATAGAAAATGATTAAAATAAATACAGTTATTGATAGCCCAAATGTAAAGCTAACATCGGCTGTGGGCACAACTCTAAAATATACATGGTTATATGGCGTACCACTAACTAAACTAATTAACCATGGGATTAAGTCGACTGGGATTAAGTCCATGAAGTTCATTAACAGAACCCATACAAATATTGTTATTGCCAGCGGGGTAATAAAGCCCCTTGGTTTGTGCCAAGTATCAGCGACAGTATTGTCTATCCATTCTGTTAGCAGCTCAACAAAACTTAAAACACCACTCGGCGCCTTATTGGCAGTTGCTTTTTTGGCGAAAATATAGAATATCCCTAAGAAACACACGCCCAGAAGGATAGAAACGATCATGGCATCAAGGTCAATGGCCCAAAAACTCTTAGTTGGCCCAAATTTTCCAGTCGAAAAGTCATACATCCACGAAGTCAGATGATGCTGCACATACTGTGATGATGTCATTGCGTGTTCTGCAGTACTACTCATATTAAATTCTCTTTAAATTTACTTTAAAAATAAAGGCATCATCCAAATAGCTACTTGAAGTAAAAACAGGCCGCCTAGATAGATTATAAAGCTCGGTTGTAAATATAGCGCAACAAGTATTGTTCCCGCAATAACGATCATCATTTTTAAGAAAGAACATCCATATAATATTGTGAGCTCTTTTGCAGGTTGAAAGTTTTGCTTTTTAAGTAAAAACCGAGAAAGTAATATGAAATTACCAATAAACATTGTGATAGCACCAGCAAGGAAGGATTCCATTTGAGTGTAACCTAGCGAGAACATGAAAATAAGTGATCCTGCTAGAATCAAGCACAACTGAAATAATATGAAGTTTGTAAACTTTAATTTTTTAGATGCTAACATGTTTATGGTGTGTGTCAAAGTTGTCAAAAGTATAATCACTAGGTTGTATTCAAGCAAGCTAGAACCAAATTTTTTCAGGTAAGGGTTCTAATTTTTTAGGTTTTTTCCCTTTGGCTTGTCAATTTTATATGCTTGTATACAATATGCGCGTTAATAAAATTTTCAAAAAAGGGTTAATATGGATATAAAAAACGTGAAGTTATACGCTGTAATTGTGTTGTTGCTGAGCGCTTTTTTATTATTTTACAAATATATAGTCCAAGTTTTTCCAGGGCTTATCACCAATGAAATCATGTCCATATTCCATGTTAGTGGGGCATTTGCTGGGTTTCTTGTTGGTGTAATTTTTTATTTTATTGTTGTTGGTCAGTTGACCTCTGGTGTTTTGCTTGATAGGTTCGGATTTAGATTAATAAGTGCGTTATCACTTGTTGTTTCTGCTATTGGATTGATATTATTTGCTTCAACATCAGATTTAACTACGGCTTTTATTGCAAGAGCATTAATGGGATTTGGTGTATCTTTTGCGACGGTAAGTTATTTAAAGGCGGTATCAATTTGGTGTAAACCAGAAAATTTTGCATTTGCCAGTAGTTTTTTAGCAACAGCAGCTATGTTAGGCGCTATTGCTGGAGAAGCACCAGTTGCGTATTTGTTTCATGAAATAGGCTGGAGGAATGGCTTATATTTTTGTGCGGTCTTGGGTATTTTTATGGCAGTTATTTACTATATAGTCGTACGTGATAAAAATCCAGATAATAAATATCTTACCCCTGCTAAAAATGATAAAGCTAACTTAAATGACTTTTTGTTTGTTATTAAGAAAAAAGAAAATTGGCTATTAACCATATATTCTGGCTCAGCATTTGTTGCAGTTGATGCGTTTGCAGGTCTTTGGGGAAATAATTATCTAAGGGAGTTATATGATTTTACTCACACGCAAGCAGCTGGGTTAATTTCTCTAATCTTTTTAGGTATGGCAATAGGTGCGCCTTTGTTGGGATATTTATCATCAAGGCTAGATGTGCGTAAAGCAATTATGGTAATTTGCCAGTCAATCGCGATCATAGCATTAATGATTTCATTTTATGTGCCAATGCCGCATTATTTGGTTGGCGTGATGCTTTTCTTGTTTGGGCTTACAGCAGTAGCTTTTATGTTAAGCTTTGCTGTGGGAAGGATCATTAATCCTGTTGCCGTAATTGCCACAGTGGCAGCACTAATCAATACAGGTGAGCCAATTTTAGGCGGTGTTTTTGATTGGGCGGTTGGGTATATTTTAGACTGTAATTGGACAGGTAGTTATGACGCATTGGGCGCAAAGTATTTTAGTGTGTATGATTATCAAATCGCTTTTTTGATTTTACCAGCAGGCATGTTAATAGGCTTGATATCATTAGCTTTTGTAAAAGAAAGAAAATATTCTAATTAGTAGGTATTGATAACTCTTTAATGAAATACTTGCATCCAGTGTTAAAAATGCCAATAATACTGGGTGTTGGCTTGGTTCTCTCGCAATGCTAGATTATGAAACCCGTCAGGTCCGGAAGGAAGCAGCGGTAGTGATTGATGCATGTGCCGAGATGTAGCTGGGCCAACACATTTAGATATTTCAATTTTCAGTATAAATCTTCTTTATTTGATTTAGGCCATGATTTGGCTACAGTTATTCTGTTATTATATCAATTTTAATTTGACAGTTATAAGGTATTCTATGAAGGTTAAAACAGTAAATTTTTCACATAATAATGCAGCTGAGCTGTTTTCAAATTCACTTAAAGAAACAGGTTTTTGCGTTTTAGAAAATCACCCGCTTTCTTCTCGCCTTATTAATGACATATACAATGAGTGGCGTGATTTTCTTGAGTCAGGTGAAGCTGATAAATATATGTTTAATCCAGAAACCCAAGACGGTTATTTTCCTAAAAAAATTTCAGAAGTTGCCAAAGGATTTAAGATCAAAGACATTAAGCACTATTATCATTTATATTTCCCTTGGGGACGATATCCCGATGAAGTTTCAAGCTTGGCAAGAGAGTATTATAAACAAGTATTTAACTTAGGAAAAACTTTATTGGCCTGGATTGAGGATTATATGGATGAAAGGGTAAAGGCTAAATTAACAAGGTCACTAGTGGATAGTTTGTCGTATGAAAGAACTTTGCTCAGAATAATGCAATATCCGCCATTAACTGGCAATGAAGAGTCTGGTGCAATAAGGGCTGCTGCGCATGAGGATATTAACTTAATTACCTTATTGCCTGTTGCTTCTGAACCTGGTCTTGAGGTTTATTCTTTAAGTGAAAAAAAATGGTCGCCCGTAATTTGTGGAGAAGGTGATTTGGTGATCAATATTGGTGATATGCTACAAGAGATGACGGCTGGCGAATATATTTCCACAAGTCACAGAGTGGTTAACCCTACGGGAGGGGCAGCTAAAAAAGATCGAATCTCCATGCCGACGTTTATGCATGCTAAAAAAGATGTGTACCTTTCAGAAAAATACCCAACTGCAGACAGTTATCTACAAGAAAGATTGAAAGAGTTAGGTGTCAAAAACTAAGTTTTTTAATGTGCGTCAGCCCAACTGCTTCCAGTGCCAACATCAACAACAAGTGGTACGCTTAGTTCAGCGGCACTTTCCATAATTTTTGATATTAATATTTTAGCTTCACTAATATAATTATCTGTTACTTCAAAAATAAGCTCATCGTGTACCTGCATAATCATTTTGATAGGCAGGTTTTCAGCTTTAATTTTTTTAGCGATTAAAACCATTGCGCGCTTAATAATATCAGCGGCTGTTCCTTGCATAGGTGCGTTAATTGCAGCTCGTTCAGCTGCCTTTCTTAAGCCCATGTTTTTTGCTTTAATATCAGGCAAGTATAAACGCCTACCAAAAATTGTTTCTACATAGCCTGTTTCCGATGCTTGTATGCGCGTATTTTTCATATATTTTTTCACACCAGGATAACGCTCAAAGTATATGTTGACATAATTTTGAGCCTCTTCACGCGAAATACCTAGCTGTTTTGCCAATCCAAAAGCAGACATGCCATAGATTAGACCAAAATTGACTGCTTTTGCTCTTCTTCGTTGTTCTGATGTAACTTCATCTAATTTAATTCCAGCCAATTCAGCTGCGGTTGCGCTATGAATATCTTTACCAGTTTTAAATGCATTAATAAGAGAGTGGTCGCTAGATAGGTGCTGTCTCTTATACACATCTCCGAGCCCACGAGACAGGCA
>CAJXRW010000172.1 GCA_913060525.1 uncultured Gammaproteobacteria bacterium | reverse complement strand
CTACACAGAGTAGATCGTCGGCAGCGTCAGATGTGTATAAGAGACAGTTTCTGAACATTGCATTTTTTGTGCTGCATCAATAAGGGTTGGGCTTAGCTTAACCCCGTTCTTATCTTCATAGCCATTGCCCGTTATTTGTGGTTGTGTCAGTTCGAGTTTGTTTTTGATGCCGTATAACCCAGATGCTAATGCAGCAGACATGGCTAAATAAGGATTGGTATCAGAGCCTGGTACACGAAGTTCGATGCGAGTGGCTTTTTCTAAAGCAGGCAGCACTCTGGCGCAAACCGTGCGATTATCGACGCCCCAGTTGACTGTTGTGGGTGCCCACATGCCTTCAACCAGACGTTTATAACTGTTGATGGTTGGGGCATACATAGGCAGTATTTCAGGCAGACAATGTAACTGCCCAGCCAGGTAGTGTTTCATTATTTGGCTCATATTATTTTTATCAGACCCATCATAAAAAATATTTTCGCCAGCTTGCCATAAGCTTTGGTGGATGTGTCCTGAACACCCTGGTAGGGTTTCACAAACCTTTGCCATAAAGGTTGGCATGATGTTATGCTTCTGTGCGATTTCCTTGATACCTGTTTTAAAGAGTATGGCGCGATCAGCGGCATCAATAATGTTTCCATATAGGATAGCTGCTTCAAGTACGCCTGGACCTGTTTCGGTATGTAATCCTTCCAGTGGGACATCAAACTTTGCGAGTAAATCATAAACCTCGTTAAAAAAATCTTGGTTTTGCGCAATTCGAATCAATGAATAACCAAACATGCCTGGTGTCAGTGGTTGTGCATTAATATAGTTTTTTTGGTGAAGGCTTTCTGGATTTTCTCTAAAATTAAACCACTCAAATTCTTGACCAAACATGGCTTCATAGCCTAAATCAGTTGCTTGTTGATTGATATTCCTAAGTAAAGTACGTGGACAAGCAAATAATCCTTCGTTGGATTTACCTTTAAAGTCCGCTAAAAAAAATGAAATGTTATTATCCCAAGGAACATTTCGATAAGTGTTCAGGTCAATATACGCATCTGAATCTGGGTAGCCATTATGCCAGCCAGAATAGTCACAATTATCGTAACAAACATCTGCAGAATCCCAGCCAAAAATAACACTACAAAATCCAAACCCATTTTTTGCTGCACTGCTGAATTTATCCTTATGAATGTATTTTCCCCGTAAAATACCATCAATGTCGGTGACGGCAACTTTTACCTTTGGATTATCGCTTTGTAGTACTTTTTGAATAATATTTTCTTCAATGTGGGTATGTGACATAAACATCCTAAACGTTATACAACACTTAATATAATAGCGAATTTAAGATATTAATCAGCAGATGATCATTCCTTGGCTTAATTATGCTGCCAAGCACCATAAGCTGTTAAGCTGCTTTGTGCAAAGACCTGTTTTTTATTGCATATCGTTACTATACTAATTGCAGCGTTAAATTTTGAAATTTAGGCAATATTATATAAGCTTATTAAAGTTTGATTACCGATAACATATAAGGAATGTAAGTATGACGGATATTTCCCATTTATCTGATGTAGATCCAGATGAAACCAAAGAATGGCTCGCAGCCTTAGCCTCTATTATTGAAGCAGAAGGCGCAGATCGTGCCAAATATATTATGGGACAGCTTCAGGACAAGGCTCAGTCATTGGGCTTGATTTCTAGCTATAGTCAAATGAATACGAGTTATATGAACTCGATTCCAACTGAGCAACAAGCTAATTATCCTGGTGATATTGAAGTTGAGAAAAAATTAGAAAGCGCAATTCGTTGGAATGCTGCGGTGATGGTAGCAAAAGCAAATAAAGCGGATGGCAGCTTGGGTGGTCACATTAGTACTGCGGCAGCAGACATGACAATGTATGAAGTTGGTTTTAATCATTGTTGGAATGCACCAAATGATAAAGATTCAGGTGATTTGGTCTTCTTCCAGGGTCACAGTAGTCCAAGTATTTATGCGCGCGCCTATCTTGAGGGTCGTCTATCTAATGAAGAAGCCAATAATTTTAGACGCCAAGCGGTTGGTGAGAATGGCTTGGCATCGTACCCTCACCCTTGGTTGCATCGGAATTTTTGGCAGTTCCCAACGGTTTCTATGGGTCTGGGGCCATTAATGGCAATTTATCAAGCCCGTTTTATGAAGTATTTGGATAACCGTGGCATTGCAAATACTAAAGGACGTAAAGTTTGGGCATATTGTGGTGATGGTGAAATGGATGAGCCTGAATCATTAGGCGCATTAACCCGAGCTTCTCGCGAAGGCTTGGATAACTTGATATTTGTGATCAGTTGTAATCTTCAGCGTTTAGATGGTCTAGTCAATGGTAACGGTAAAATTATTCAAGAGCTCGCAGCTGTTTACGGTGGTGCTGGCTGGAACGTGATTAAAGTGCTTTGGGGCGATCGTTGGGAGAAATTGTTTGCAAAAGATAAAAATGGTTTATTAGCAAAACGATTTGAAGAAATGAATGATGGTGAATTCCAAAATTGTCGTTCTCATGGTGGTAAGTATATCCGTGAAACCGTATTCGGTGGACATCCTGAGCTACGTGCGATGGTTGAAGATATGACGGACGATGAGCTGTGGAAGCTGAATCGTGGTGGGCATGATCCTCGCAAAGTTTATGCAGCATACAATAAAGCGATGAATACAGACAATGGCAAACCAACCGTTATTTTAATGCATACAGTTAAAGGTTATGGCTTGGGTGAAACCGCTGAAGGTAAAAATATTGCGCATAACGTTAAAAAATTGAGTGTTGATGCGCTTACTTATTTAAGAAATCGATTCAAGCTACCAATTTCAGATGAAGATGTGGAAAATTATCGTTTTTATATGCCACATGAAAATTCACCCGAAATGAAATATTTGCATGATCAGCGTAAAAAATTAGGCGGTTATTTGCCAAGACGTATTGAAAATACACAAAAATTAACCATCCCAAGTTATCAGGATTTTGGGAAAGCGTTATTGGGCGAGAGTGGTGATAGGGAGCTTTCTACTACTACAGCTTTTGTTAGGGTATTAGTTGCCTTAACAAAAAACAAAGAAATTGGAAAATATGTTGTTCCAATTGTGCCTGACGAATCAAGAACATTTGGTATGGAAGGCTTATTTAGACAGCTTGGTATCTACAATCACGAAGGTCAAAAATATGTACCTGAGGATAAAGAGCAGGTTATGTACTATAAAGAGTCTAAAGATGGTCAAATCTTGCAAGAGGGTATTAATGAAGCGGGTGCGTTCAGTTCATGGATTGCAGCAGCAACTGCTTATACAACGCATAGAACGCATATGATTCCGTTTTATATTTACTACTCAATGTTCGGTTTCCAGCGTGTTGGTGACTTGGCTTGGGCGGCGGGTGATTTAATGGCGCGTGGTTTCTTGCTTGGCGGTACGGCTGGCCGTACAACATTAAACGGAGAAGGTTTGCAGCATCAGGATGGACATAGTCATATTCAAGCTGGGTTGATCCCAAATTGTGTCAGTTATGATCCTACTTATGCTTATGAAGTTGCTGTGATTATTCATGATGGCTTAAGACGTATGTATGTTGAACACGAAAATGTGTTTTATTATTTAACTTTAATGAATGAAAATTATCCACACCATGGTATGCCAGAAGGTTCAGAAGAAGGTATCTTGAAAGGGATGTACAAGCTTGTTAATCATGAAAAACCAAATGGTAAACAGCATGTTCAATTAATGGGTTCAGGTACAATTTTGCGTGAAGTAGAAGCAGCCGCTGAATTGCTTGAAGATGATTTTGGTGTGACTGCTGATGTTTGGAGTGTCACCAGTGCGAATGAACTCTATCGTGACGGTATGACCACTAAGCGTTGGAATTTATTACACCCAGGTGAAACAGAAAAAGAGGCTTATATTACGCAACAGTTAAAGGGTGCTGATGGTCCAGTTGTTATTTCTACTGACTATATCAAATTATATTCTGAGCAATTGCGTGAATTTGTTCCAAACCGTTTTGTTTCATTGGGTACGGATGGGTATGGTCGTAGTGACACAAGAGAAAACTTGAGAACATTTTTTGAGGTAAATCGTTACTATGTAGCTTATGCAGCACTTAAGGCGTTGGCGGATGATGGAATTATTCCAGTTAAAACGGTTAAAGAGGCAATGAAAAAATATAACATTGATCCTAATAAACCTGAGCCAACAACAGTATAAAGCAGGAGATTGATATAATGGCATTAGAAGATATTAAAGTTCCTGATATTGGTGAATACACTGATGTGGATATTATCGAAATCAGCGTAAAACCTGGCGATGAGATTAAAGAAGAAGATTCACTCATTACGCTGGAAACTGATAAGGCATCTATGGAAATTCCCGCACCAAAATCAGGTGTGGTGAAAGAAGTATGTGTGAATGTTGGTGATAAAATTTCAGAAGGCGGATTGATACTAAAATTAGAAACAGCAGGTGGCGGTTTGGCTCCTGAGCCTTCAGCGCAACAAAGTGCGCCAGCACCTAGTCCTGCACCTGCTCCAGCATCAAGTGGTGGTTCTGTCGTTGAAGTTAAGGTTCCTGATATTGGCGATTATAAAGACGTTGATATTATTGAAGTCAACGTTAAACCAGGTGATGAGGTTAAGGAAGAAGATTCTTTAATTACACTGGAGACAGACAAGGCTTCAATGGAAATTCCATCTCCACAAGCAGGTATTGTTAAACAAGTGTCTGTTTCGGTTGGTGATAAAATTTCAGAAGGTGGGTTAATATTAACCTTAACAACAGCAGGTGGTGCGTCTGAAAGTGCCCCTGCTGAATCTGCTTCACCCGCACCAAGCCCAGTGCCTGCGTCGGGTGGCGGGTCTGTAGAAGTAAAAGTACCTGATATTGGTGATTATTCAGGGGTCGATGTGATTGAAGTCAACGTAAGTATTGGCGATGAGGTTAAAGAAGAAGATTCTTTAATTACGCTGGAAACAGATAAGGCGTCAATGGAAATTCCTGCGCCAAGCTCAGGTAAAGTGAAAGAGCTTAAAATTAAAGTCGGTGATAAAGTTTCTCAAGGCGATTTAATCTTGGTGCTGGAAGGTTCTGGCGGTGGTAGTCAACCAGCGGCAACGTCTTCTGCGCCTCAACAGTCTGCACCTGCGCCAACACCATCTCCTGCGCCTCAAGCCTCTGCACCAGTGAATGATTCATATAAAAATGAGAATGTTCATGCAGGCCCAGCGGTACGTCGTTTAGCAAGAGTATTGGGGGTTGATTTAACCAAGGTTAAACCTTCAGGTCGCAAGGGTCGTGTTACTAAGGAAGATTGCGAAGCATATATTAAAAATGCATTATCTCAAATTCAATCAGGTGCAGTGCAAGCTGGTGGTGGCGGTGCTGGCTTGGATTTATTGCCTGATCCTAAAGTTGATTTTTCAAAATTTGGTGAAATTGAAATTGAACCATTAACTAAAATCCTGTCTCTTATACACATCTGACGCTGCCGACGATCTACTCTGTGTAG
>CAJXRW010000171.1 GCA_913060525.1 uncultured Gammaproteobacteria bacterium | reverse complement strand
GAGATTTCTGCCTGTCTCGTGGGCTCGGAGATGTGTATAAGAGACAGGTCATGGTGTTTTTCGTATTGATGAGCCAAACTAATTGTTTGCAAATTATTCTGTTGCCCATTAAGTATGCCATGGCAGGTTAAAGATAAATTTTTAGAAGTGATTGAAAGAAGGTCATGAAAACATAATGTACCAATAAATTGAAAATGGTGACTCGTTTTAAATTTTCTGATAAAACGGATGTGTTTGATCTTATCAAACAATAATATTTTTTTTACGTCATTTATATGTTTTATATTTTTGATGCTGTCATTTAAGAGTAAATTTATATTGTCTTTGCATGTTGTGTCAGTCATAAGACATGGCCTTTTATAGATAGGGAATGTGTTGCACATTATATAATCTATATTTGGATTGTCTGTTTCACCTGTGTAACACCATGTATCAAACATGGTACAAGGCACGTGAGTCTAAAAACACACATCGTATTTTTTACGCAAATTAGCTTTTGATACAAATAAAAATGCTGTAAAAATATTATTTATTTTGTTGACTCTGACGTAACGTTAGACCCTATCTTATTGTTGAAGGAGGATAACCGATGACAAAAATGACTTGGTATATTAAAGATTTTAGTAAGCTAACCAATGTCTCTATTAGGACATTACATCACTACGATGAGATTGGTTTATTAAAACCTTCGGTACGTAAAGAAAATGGTTATCGGTTGTACTCTGAAAGAGATTTACTCAAGCAACAACAGATTATTGCACTAAAATCATTTGGCTTTAAGTTACAAGAAATTAAAGTGTTAATTCAGAACCAAGCAAGTATTCTTGATAATTTGGTGGTTCAAGCTGAAATATTGGAACAAAAGGCTAAATCATTTGATCAAGCAAGTAAGATGCTTAAAGAAATTGTTGCTCAAAATAAAAATAGTGAATCTTTAAATTGGCAAACAACCATAAAGATAATAGAGGTTTATAACACAATGAATGAGTTAGATAAAACATGGGCTGGAAAAGTCTTAAATAAAGAAGAATTAAAATCGTATGCACAATTTGAACAAGAAATGCAAAATAAGACTGCCACAGAGAAAGCATTTCAGAAACGTTGGCAAAGACTTTGTGCAGAAATTAAAAATGCACTTCAAGAAAATCCAACAAGTGAAACAGGGATAAACATTGCAGAAAAAGTACATGGGGCGATTTATAACCTGTATGGAAAACGTTATGCAGGGTTAAAACATGTAATCTGGGAGAAAGGGTTTAAGAGTGGTGCAAACCAACAAGATGATAATCACCAATTAAGCCCAGAAATGGTTAAATGGTTAGATACGGCTATGGGTGCATACTGGCAAAATCGGAATCGCAATATCCTTAAAAAAATAGGACAACAGCCTGATGATGTGATTATCGAAGAGTTTTGCCAATCACTAGATGAAATGTATGGTCATGAAACTAAGCTGAAACTTGATTTATTGAATATTATTTTTAACCATTCAGATATACCAGAACATGTTAAAAGTTGGGTGAAAGAAAAGGTATTACCTATTATTAATCATCAATAAAAACGTTCTTCATCACCTGGGCGAGTTTTAAAACGGCGATGTTGCCATAAGTAGTCTTCTGGTTTTTGGCGTATTGCCCATTCTAAAAAGTGGTTATATCTCAAAGCGTCATCATAGGCAGTTTCACCTGGGAAATCTCGCCAAACACCGCCTTCAAACAATTCATAACCATAATGCTCATCTCTAAAGAAATAGCAGGGCACCATCACCGCATCTGATTTACCAACCAGGAAAGTTGCAGCGGTTAAAGTTGCAGCAGGTATATTAAAAAAGGGTACAAAAATACTACTTTTTTCATTACCAAAGTCTTGATCAGGGGCATACCAAAGTACTTTGCCTGATTTTAAGATTTTAAGTAACGCGCGCACGTTTTTTCTAGGAACTTGTGTTGCATAGCGTCCACGATATTTAGTCTGTAAATACTCCATGAATAGATTTTTATGTGGTTGATAGACCAGATGAAATTTCCCAGGAAAAGCAGTCCCGATGGCACGACCAATGACTTCCATTGGCGTAAAATGTCCACCACAAGCAAGAATGGATTCATTGGCATTGCATAATTTAGTGAACTCAGTTCTTTGAATACGAACAGGTATTTTGGCAAAGCGTTTATCTGACATAAACCAGGCGATACCCGTTTCCACCATTGCCATGCCCATGCCTTCAAAACTACGTTTCGCAATTTCGATTCGTTCTTCATCGGATTTTTCAGGGAAACATAATTTTAAGTTAATCAGCGTGATTTCTTTGCGTCGTTTTAAAAATGGATAGGCTGCTCTACCCAAGCTCTGTCCAATGAATAACTGAAGCTTATAGGGGAGTAATACGAAGAGATTGGCTAACCCAAAACCAATCCATATCCCCCAATATTGAGGTTTTAAAAACTCTTTTTTCATAAAGATGCACTTTATTTTAGATAAAATAAATAGTTAGAAAAATAATATCGTTTTCAGATAAATTGTTCAAATCTTACGATTTTGTTGAGAGCCTGCTGATTAGGTTTTCAAGTTCTATGATATCCATCTCATTGTCCAATTGCCCACACCAAGCTATGTGACCATCTGGTCTGATCCATAGCGCAGAATAGCTATTGAGTCCTAATGATTTTCGAAACTCTCCCTTGTACAAAGATGCGTTATCTCTAATATCACCCAGAATAATTTGTTCTGTTGGAATGCTTTCAAAATTTAATTTTTCGATTTGATGTTGTGCCTGATGTGTTGCCAGGAATATAAATTTAGTGCCGATCAGGTCTAATGTGGAGATGTAATAGTTTTCTTTTATTATTTCAAAATGAGGTAAGCGCGCACCTGGGTAAATGACATTAAAGTAATGGTCAGATGGAATATTTGGTTGAGCCTTTTGAGTGGCTAAAACGATATCTGAATGATAGATAACACCTAAATCTATACCACTTTTATTCAAGTGTGCTTCTTGTTGTTGAACAATGGTTTGGATGCTTTCACCAGATTTAACATGTTCCATAAAGCTTTTTTGAATATTAACAATGCGATATAAGTTCCTCAAACTCCAGTTCATATTATTTAGAATTGAAGGTGATCTCTCGATTTCATAAGTGTCTAAAATATCTTCTTTTGCCTGGTTTTTAACAGCATAGGCAAGTTTCCACGCTAAATTATCCGCATCTTGTAAACCCGTATTCATGCCCATTCCACCTGTTGGTGAAAAACGATGAATACTATCACCAGCTAAAAATGTTCTACCGCCTGAAAATTGGGTGGCAATTTGTGAGCCAAGTGACCACACTTGTAGGCTGATAATATCAATCGGTAACGAGCTATCCCCTACAACATCATATATTTTCTGTTTGGCATAGTCTTGGGTAAAGATTTTTTTATAGGCTTGAGCATTCACACCTGCAGAAGGGAATAAAAATATCCATTTTTTATCACCATCAATTGAGATGATCATAGGGCTAGGGTTGCCATCTTTTTGAATAATATAGGCAATACCGCATTGGTTCTCAGTTTTGATTAAGCTGTTTAAATCAATTTCACAATAGATAGACGCATTGACATTAATTTCTTCTGGTCCAATCATTGGGATTTTAAACTGCTTGCGAACCGTGCTGTAGGCGCCATCTGCTGCCACCAGGTATTTAGCCTGAAAACAAGCGGAAGTATCTGATTTCCTGTCAGTAACGGTAATTTGAGCTGTTTGGTTATTTTGAGCTATTTCATTCACTTGACAGTTAAATAACACTTCACCTTTCATCTCTTTATATTTTTTAAGTATTTCTATTTCTAAGAACTGTTGTGCCACAGATGCTGGCTTGGTTGGGCTAATTTCTGCATATTCGCCAGTTGGATAAATACGCCCTTGAAATTTTTCAGTCAATTTATAAAACCATCCAAATCCAGATTTGTGATCTGTGAGGTCATATTTTTTAACTTGTTTTTCGATACCGAGACGTCGAATTAATTCCATAGAGCGACAACTGATGGCTCTTGCCTTGGGGTGAATAGAGACACCTGGGTGCTTTTCAACAACCAATACCTTAACATCGTGCTGTTTAAGCAAGAGAGCGGTACTTAATCCAACTGGGCCAGCACCAATGACAATGACATCATATTCTGCATCGGCTTTCTCAACGATTTTGTCAGCGTTGTAATTGCTGAGGTCTAATTTAGGTTTTTTATATTTTTCATAAAGGGTCTTAATCTGAATATTGAACTTTTTATCTATTGCTTTATTGACGAGCCAGTCAGGTAAAAAATTCGTCAACCATACACCAATAATAATCAGGATGATGCTTGCACCTAAGTCAATATCTTCAAAATAATTAAAAGGGTGGAATGCTTCAATAATATTGGGCAATATCATCAACGTTAACAATACAGCCCATATAAGTGTAATCACGTAGTTTACAAATAAAAATAACACAGATTTTCTTGTTTCAGCAGGAACGGTAAGTTGGGCGTATTGCAACGAGAATGGTTTTTTAATAAACAACGATACCCACGCAATTAGCGCAATTGCCAGCCCTGATAATAGATATCCATTATTGGTAATGATTGGATATTGGATAACAAAAACATTTAACGCATACGCTGCAAAAAATATCAGTCCACCAATATCAAGAACAAATCCACGTTTAATATTTTGCATATTGAGGACAATATGACTAATTAAGGCAACAATACTCGCAATTTCAATAGAACCTTGAGAGTGACCAAATAAGATAAAAAATAATATCCAGGGGATAAAGCTTCTAATAACACTTGCCATAAATTAACCTCCTATATACTGGTTAATGATAATAATATCAAAAAGCTGCAATATTTCAGTTAAATATACAATAATAAATAACCTGTTGATTATAAAAAGAAATATTCATGCGATATGTTATAGAGGAAATAATTTATCAAGCAGATATATATTAATAATGTCGCTATCTTCCCTAGTCGAGATTGTCTTGGATTAAAGGCAATAAATAATATAAGCGTTATTAAGTAATAACGTTGTTCAATAAGCGGCAGTGGGACAAACGACAACAACGAAAATGGAATGAGCAAAATTAATCTATAAGGTGCTGCGCTATTTCTAATTGTGAGTGAAAAGGTCAGTACCATCCACCACATTAAAAAGAAAGAAATAATTTTTAGGGTTAAATAGTCACAGCTATAATGTAATAGTAGGTTATGTCGATAAAAAGCTAATGCGGTAGTGTTATATTTATGTGGGTGACCATAAGTAAAATAATAAATAACAAATGTTAATGCTATGAGTATTACTATCCATTTGTGTTTAAGGACTAAATGGAAAATATCTTTTACGTATTCGATATTTAAAGGTAAGAATAAAAAGAAACTGACTAATAAGAAAAAATATAAGTTAGACAGGTTTAAAGAAACTGGATGTTGACTTGCGTCTCCAAGTGCAACGCCTGTCTCTTATACACATCTCCGAGCCCACGAGACAGGCAGAAATCTC
>CAJXRW010000170.1 GCA_913060525.1 uncultured Gammaproteobacteria bacterium | reverse complement strand
ATTTCTGCCTGTCTCGTGGGCTCGGAGATGTGTATAAGAGACAGATATATCGCTTATTTACTTCCAATCAGTTTTTTCTTCTCTGTACTTTTAACTTATGGAAAGATGTTTGCAAACTCTGAAATTACAGTTATGTTTGCCTGTGGTTTGAGCTGGACTAGGTTATTAAAAATCACCATGCTGCCAGCCCTGGTAATATTTGCATTTGAGGCAATCATGACACTTTGGGTATTGCCGATGATGGTAACCAATTTGAACTTAATTAAAACATCCGAAGCAACAACATCAGGTGTTTCGCTTATTACCCCAGGAAAAATAACCTCGCTAGATGGGGGTAAAAAAATTATTTATATAGAAGATGTTAATAACGCCACAAATGTTATGAAAAATATTTTTATATATATGGAAGGAAGTGACCCAGACAACCCTGCTATCATCACCGCACCTGAAGGATATCAGGAATCAAACCCCGATGGCGCACAATATCTAATTCTAAAAAATGGCTATTTTTACCGTGGAATTCCTGGCACATCAACTTTTTCTAAAGGATCTTTCGAAAAGGCAACACAATATTTGTCTGGTAAAGTAATTCCAGCTGTCCAACAAACTTATGAAAGCATGCCATTAACTGAGTTATTTAGCAAAGATACGCCTGAAGCTTCAGCAGAATTTCAATGGCGTTTAGCTTTCCCGTTAGCTGTTATCATCTCAACATTAATTGCCGTAGCTGTTTGTTATATACGACCTAGAGCGTCAAGATACGGAAAAGTATTACCAGCCATACTTATTTTTATTGCATATTTTAATTTAATTTCCGTATCCAGAACGTGGCTTGCCAATGGTACAACGCCAGACTGGATTGGCATTTGGTGGGTACACATTGTATTCGGGGTTGGTGCTTTACTAATGATACGTTATCGAAATGGACCTTTAAGTATCAAAACATCTAGCGGGAAGTTGACAAATGCTTAAATTAACAGGATACGTAGCTAAAACCGTTCTATATACAACTGTCATTGTTTGCGCAGGGATCATGTCTATATTTTTAATCATCACTTTTATTTCCCAAGCTGGTGATATTGGTTCAGGCAAATATTCTGCTTGGGATGCGTTTATATTTTCCCTTTACCAAGTGCCTATAAACTTGTATCTAATCTTACCCATGTCATCATTACTGGGTTGTCTAATGGGGCTTGGTTTATTGGCGAATAACTCCGAATTGATCGTTATGAGATCAGCGGGTATGTCTATTTTTCAGATATCAAAAGGTGTCATAATAGCTAGCCTGGTTATTATAATAATATGCTTCGGGCTTGGCGCATTTGTTGGGCCAATGCTAGCAAAACAAGCTGACATCGACAAAACAATTTCAACAAATAATGATAACGCGCTTGTTGTTTCTGGTTCTTCCTCTCTTTGGCTAAAAGATAAAGACTCATTTATTCATATAAACCAAAGTTCTTTAAATGGTACTATATCAGGGGTGACCAAATTTAGTTTTAAAGAGAATCAGCTTGTAGCCATTACAACCGCCAAATCTGGTGACTATTTTGATCACAATTGGAAAATGAAAAACCTAATAGAAACGGATGTTGATCAGAACAGCTTTCAAAGCAAAAAAATGCCCCAGCAAATATGGCAGAACTTCGTTCCACCGACACTACTTAACATAGTTGGCTCGAATTCAGATAATTTAACCATTTTAGGACTCTGGGATTTTATTTCATACAACAGCGCAAACAGTCAAAATACAGATAGTTTATATGTCAAATTTTGGCAAATGATCTTCCAACCAATGTCAGTCATCATATTAATGTTGATTGCTGTTCCATTTGTATTTGGCCCCATGCGTTCATCGGCAATGGGTTATAGGGCTTTTGTAGGTTTGCTTTTAGGCTTTATATTTTTTATTGTGAACCAGTTTTTTGGGCCATTTTCAGAAGTATATGGATTATCTCCATTTATTGGGGCTGCTACACCTACCATTATTTTCTTATTTCTCTTAGTATTTTTATTCTGGAAGATGAAAGAGTAGCCATATACAACTCATGAGAAAATTTTTTTCTGTCGCTTTTATATTATGTATCACAATCGTTTTATTTAATTGCTCAACGAGTAATATACATAAAGACTCACCTCAAAATATTAAGAATGAGGAAATCGTTAATAAAACGTATGAATACCATTTAGAAAATGGTTTGACCTTGCTTGTTACACCCGACCACCGCGCACCTGTTGTTATTTGCCAAATTTGGTACAAGATTGGATCAATCTATGAGCCCCAAGGTCTTACAGGCATATCTCACATGCTTGAACACATGATGTTTAAGGGCACCACAAAGTTTCAGCCAGGAGAAATTGAAGAAATTGTACTGAACAATGGTGGTCAGCAAAATGCTTTTACCAGCCATGACTATACTGCCTATTATCAATACTGGGGTGCCGATAAGCTCGAAGAAAGTTTTGATATAGAATCAAGCCGCATGACTGATCTAACCCTTGATGAAATACTTTTTACCAAAGAAAAAGAAGTAGTCATGGAAGAACGGCGTATGCGCATTGAAGATAACCCGCATGGCTATGCCTATGAAACTTTATTAGACCTAGCCTATAACCCTAACCCAATGCATCATCCCGTTATTGGCTGGATGAAAGACATACAAGCATATAAATTAAAAGACTTAGATGATTGGTATAGCAGTTACTATGCGCCCAATAATGCGACTATTATTGTCGTTGGTGATGTTAACCCTGAAAAAGTATATGACTTGGTTAATAAGCATTTTGGACAAATTCCATCATCCAATAAAATACCCACTCAGCCTAAGCAAATAGACCTTATTAATTCTGGTTATAAGCATAAAACCATTGCAAGAGAAAATGTACAAGTTCCAACCTTATTAATGGCATATACTACACCCTCACTTATTACAGCCACAGTAAAATGGGAGCCTTATGCGCTTGCAGCTTTAGATACCATTATTGCAGATACCAACTCATCTCGTCTGCGTAAAGAGTTAGTTAGAAAAGAAGAATTAGCCATATCAATTAGCAGCAGCTATGACCCATTCTCGATTAGTCAATCTCTCCTAACCATTACTGCACTACCTAATAATGGTGTCACGCTATCGAACTTAAAAAATGAGATTATTAACCAGCTAAATGACATTAAACAAACTGGCATTACTCAAGAAGAGCTTACAAGAATAAAAAACAATATCATTGCTGATAAAATATATGCGCTTGATTCAATTCCAACCCAAGCCAATATGTTAGGTTCTATTGTTAGTATTGGGCTTCCCAAAGCAACCATTGAAGAATACCTGTTAGCGTTAACCGAAGTAACCGCCGAACAAGTAAAACAAGTCGCTGATAAATATCTAAATGACGACAATTTAACTGTCGTAGAACTGTATCAAGAAAATACCCCGAGCAACCAAAATAAAGGTGATATCTAATGAAGCATATTAGTAATTTTATCTTATTTACCTTTCTTTTTATTGCCAACACCTGTTTCGCAGTACCTGATCAGGAAAAATATTTGGCTGCACAAACATGGAAAACCAAAGCTGGCATACCCGTATATTTTGTTAGAGAAACCTCATTGCCAATTATTGACCTTGATATTATTTTTGCTGCTGGCTCTGCCTATGACGTTCAGCTATATGGTCTTTCTTCTGTAACAACAAGTTTATTAGGTACTAAAACAAGCGAATTAAACGAAGATGAAATTATTGATCAAGTTAATGATTTGGGTACAATTATTAATTCTTCTAATGACAGAGACTCATTATCGGTAAGCTTAAGAACTCTCACCACAGAGCATTACCTTCAACCATCTATTAGTTTATATACTCAAATATTAACTGATTCTGTTTTTGATGAAAAAATATTTAATCGTGTTAAAAACCAATATATTGCTAGCATAAAATTGGACAATCAGTCTCCTTCAGAAATCGCATATAAAAGCTTTTATAAAGCACTATACGGTAATCATCCATACGCTCATCCAATTAATGGAACTGAAAAATCGATCGAACAACTCACGTTAAATAAAGTTAAACATTTTTATGAAACCTATCTCGTTAAAAATAACGCTGTTATTACAATTGTAGGTAATTTATCTACCGAACAAGCAAAATCAATTGCTGAGAAAATTACGGAAAAGTTGCCACAAGGTGAAAAACCAAAACCAATTCCTGAACCTACCCCTCCAAAAGAAGATCAAATCATTCATATCCCTTTTCCCTCCTATCAAACTACCATCCTAATTGGAACACTAGGAATACAGAAAGGTAACCCAATGTTTTTCCCATTGACGGTTGGAAACCAATATTTGGGTGGCTCAGGGTTAGACTCGTTATTATTCGATGAAGTTCGCAAAAAGCGTGGATTAGCTTATGGCGCTTACAGCAATCTCAATACAATGGAGCAAAAAGGAACCTTTATTATTTCCACCCAAACGAGAAATGAAAAAGTAATTGAAACCATTAGCGTCATCAGACAATCGGTTGAAATGTTTCTGAATAATGGTGTGCCAGCCAAAAACTTAAATCGTGCAAAAAAATACATTACAGGTAGCTTCCCTCTCTCCCTTGCCAGTAATCAGGGAAAATCTGCCTTACTTGGTTTAATTGCATTTTATGAATTACCATTGAGTTATTTTGATACCTATATCAACAATATCAACCAAGTGATCAATAAAGAAATTATCGCTGGTTTCGATATATTATTAGAAGGTCAAAAATTAATTACAGTAACTGTTGGTGGCACACCAGTCATAGAACAAGCAGTAGAACAACAAACAGAAATCATTATAGATGAAGAATCAAACCCTTAGAGTAATTGGTGGTGAACTTAAAAGTAGAAAAATAAGTTTTCCCAATATATCAGGCATCTCATTGCGCCCTACTTCCGACAGAACACGAGAAACTTTATTTAACTGGCTCGCATTTGATATTGTAAACGCTTGCTGTCTTGATGCATTTGCTGGAAGCGGCCTATTAGGGATAGAAGCACTTTCTCGTGGTGCCAGAGAATGTACTTTTTATGAAGTTAATAGAATCGTTTTTAATAAATTGAAAAGCAATATCCACTTGTTAAGCTTACAATCAAAATCTAAATTAAACCCAAAACCATTTAGCCTTAAAACCACAGAACAAAACCAGCAATATGATTTAATATTTTTAGATCCACCATTCAATAAGAACCTATTAATAGAATCTTTAAATATTATCCAAACCAATAAGTTACTTAAGCAGAATGGAAAAATTTATTTTGAAACTGAAGCGAGCTTTGATTTACAGTCGCTAGAAAAAGATTGGGAAATCTTAAAAAATAAAAAAAGTGGGGAAGTTGTATTTGGTCTACTAACCAATAAAAATTCATAAGCCTTTACTCATATATTTGCATATACCAAGGGGTGCGATTAAAATCGAGGGCAATTTAAAAAAGATGGTTTTAACAGGGTAAGAATTATTCCCTGTCTCTTATACACATCTCCGAGCCCACGAG
>CAJXRW010000169.1 GCA_913060525.1 uncultured Gammaproteobacteria bacterium | reverse complement strand
TCCGACACCAGTTCCGACACCAGTTCCGACACCAGTTCCGACACCAGTTCCGACAGATTGTGGTGAGGAAATATTTAATGCTCAGGGCGTGAAAGTGGGTAATGCAAAAATCAGTGAGGATATTGTTTCAGTAGTATTCGATCAAGATATTAACCGTGACTATGTCATCGCTCATTATATTAATACATCTGGCAGTCAACAAAATGTGAAATTAGACAAGGTGGGTAATGAATATCATTTGTTACTTAAGAACATGGATATCGTAGAACCAGTAAACTTTACTATCCATAATGGCTCTTTAGGTGGTCAATTTGATACTGAAGATTATGATTATTCTGAGTTATCCTGTGGTGTATAGCATATAACCAAATCTGACTTAACAGGATGATGTGGTATAACAACCTTATTTATAAATATTGTAATGTTACAAAGCTTTGGGTTTTTATTCGATTTTTAGTTTCTATATGGAGTTTGAGCTGTATGTTTATTCTGAATTTATTTCCTGTTAGTTTGAATAATAAATTAACAGGCTTTAGGTTGTGGTTCATCACCTTGTATGTTGTAAAGGTCAAATGGATTAACTCCTTTTGTATTACGACTTATTGAATTATGCTGGGTGTAAATAATAATAAAAAACAAGGTAAATGCAGTCGTAAACAATAATTTGTATAGCTGCCTTTTAATAAGGTTAGCAGAAGAGTCTTCCATTTATTCACCTAATTTATTGTAAGTACAAAAATTATACTGGTTGTTATGACAGCATTATATAGTAATAACTACGATATTGGGTAGTTTTGCGTAGTATTTCTAAAGTCATAATATTGGATATAACTATTATCTACCTGATTACAGTTGTGATGATGTTAACAATTGGAGTCATAATAAGTCTCATTTGTTCCTTAAACTTAACATTGCTATCAAAAAATAACATATCGCTTATCGCTTATCGTCTTTTAAGTTACAATATCGCATTAATTTGATTGATCGGGTAATAAGTATGCAGTACCAGCCCCCAAAAATTGGTTTTGTAAGTTTAGGTTGTCCAAAAAATTTAGTGGACTCTGAGCGCATTATTACGAAGCTACGTTCTGATGGTTATAATATTTCACCAAGTTATCAGGACTCAGATTTGGTTATTGTGAATACGTGCGGTTTCCTAAATTCGGCGATTGAAGAATCACTAGATGCAATTGGTGAAGCAATTGCAGAGAATGGACAGGTATTGGTGACAGGATGTTTAGGTAACAAAGCCGATTTAATTCAAGAAACACATCCAAATGTCCTTGCGATAACTGGCCCACAAGATTATGAAAATTTAGTTAATCACGTGCATACTTATGCGCCGATTGAGCATCATGAGTTTACGTCACTCGTTCCCCCTCAAGGCATTAAGCTTACACCTAGACACTACGCTTATTTGAAGATTTCAGAGGGTTGTAATAATACTTGTTCATTTTGTATTATCCCAGCAATTCGTGGAAAGCTTAAAAGTCGTCGCATTGATGATGTAATGTTAGAGGCGCATAGACTAGTAAAGGCAGGCGTGAAAGAGCTTTTAGTGATATCGCAAGATACCAGTGCTTATGGTGTTGATATTAAATATGAATCAGCTAAATGGCAGGATATTGAATATCAATCACGGTTTGTAGAGTTGGCAAGAGCTTTATCAACACTTGGTGTGTGGTTTAGAATGCATTATGTATATCCGTATCCACATGTGGATCATGTTATTCCCTTGATGGCAGAAGGATTGATTGCTCCATATTTAGATATCCCATTACAGCATTCTCACCCAAGAATTTTAAAACTAATGCGTCGTCCAGCGAAGTCACAAAATACGCTCGAAGCAATAAGGCGGTGGCGTGAAATTTGTCCTGATTTAACTATCCGTAGTACTTTTATAGTTGGATTTCCAGGTGAAACCGACGAAGAATTTGAGCATTTGCTTAATTTTTTGGAAGAGGCAAAACTTGATAGAGTCGGTTGTTTTACTTATTCAGAGGTTGAGGGAGCCAAAGCAAATGATTTACCTGACCTTGTACCTGAAGATGTTAAACAGTTACGTTTAGAACGTTTTATGGCAGTACAAGAGCAAATTAGTGCTGAGCGTCTACAGCGTCACATCGGTACCAAACAAACTGTAATAGTTGATGAAGTAATTCTGGATGAAGGGTATGTTGTTGCTCGTACTCAGTATGATGCGCCTGAAGTAGATGGTGTTGTGATTGTTGAGAATCTACCTAAAGATGCGCAACTTTATCCAGGAACATTTATTGATGTTATTATTCAAGATGCGGATGCGCATGACCTGTATGCTGAATTAGCTTAATTTATTTTATTTATTCTTAAGTTCTTTAATATCTTGCGCTATTTTTTCGAGTCTTTTAATTCTAGCGACCATTCTTTTCCACTCGATGTGTGGCTTTGCTGGCCAAGTTGACTGATATGCCCCAGGTTCCAATAAAGAATTTGTAACGCCTGACTTGGAAGCAATCATGACGTGATCTCCTATTTCTAGGTGACCAGCAATTCCTACTTGTCCGCCAAATAAGCATTCTTTACCAACTTTTACGCTACCTGCAATGCCAACTTGTGCTGCCATGGCAGTATTTTCGCCAACTTTGACGTTATGACCAATTTGGATTTGGTTGTCTAGTTTTACACCGTCACTTATGACAGTATCTTCAATCGCCCCTCTATCAACCGTTGTTGATGCACCTATTTCAACATTCTTACCAATGGTGACACCACCAAGTTGAGGAACTTTGATCCAGTTACCATTTTGATCTTTCGCATTTCCAAACCCATCGGCACCAATAACCGAATTTGCATGTATAGTACTGTTTTCGCCTATTTTTACATCGTGGTAAATAGAAACATTGGTTTTTATTTTCACGTTTTCAGCTAATACACAGTAATCAGAAATGGTTGTATTCGCTTCAATAACAACGTTTTTACCTATCGTAGTATTTTCACCAATAACTACATTAGCACCAATATGGGCTGTTTCATGAATGACCGCTGAATCTGCTATTTTGGCGCTAGCATCTATTCCGCTTGGTCGTTTAGGTGTTTTATCAAAAAGCTCTGCAACTTTTGCGAAAGCAAAATAAGGGTTGGATAAAATAATTGCATTGGTTTGGCATAAGGCGGCAGCTTCTTTAGTTAATAATACAGCACCTGCTTGAGTGGAGGGTAAGTCTCTAATATATTTAGGGTTAGATAAAAATGAAATTTGGTTATTTTTAGCATTTTGTAATGTGGCTAAAGAATCTACTTCTAAATGTTCATCCCCTTTAACTGTTCCTTCAACAGTTTTGGCAATTTCAGCAAGTGTGTATTTTACTTTCTTCATGTTGACTCCCTATTGTCAAAAAGTGGCATAAATATTTGTATATGTTTGAAAATAAGAAAGGGAAATATTTTCTAATCAAAACTAATACAAAAGCATCTTGTATATTAGTCTGTAATAATTACATGGTCATGTAATTATTACACATTAGCAAATGCTTGTGTATATTTTAATTTTTGGCGCCATAAGTGTTTTGATAAAACAAATTCACGCTTTAATGACCTGTATTGTCTCTTTAGAATAATGAGCTGTTTTCTAGGAATATTAGATTTCTTAGCGGTAATCCAGTCTTGATTTGCTGCTGCCCAGTTTTTAATTGAAGTTTGAAGCTGAGAATAATAAGTTTCAAAAACATCTTTTAAATGATCCAATTGAGATCTATTAGCGATTCTTTCCTGTGCTTCTATCAATTGAACTTTCGCTCTTGCTAATTCAATATTTGGTTTAGAAGTAAATTTAAGATCCCAGCACCACCCAAATTTCGCACCTAATGCAATTAACCATTTTGATGGATCAAAATCGTACCATTTAATACCATTTCTATAATCACCAGCAAAAGTATGATGAAAGTTATGATACCCTTCGCCATAGGTAACTAATGATATAAGCGGATTATCACGTGATGAGTTATTTCTTGAAAACTTACGTTTTCCGAACGTATGGGCAAGTGAGTTAATAAAAAAAGTAAAGTGGTGATTAAGTACAACTCTTAGCAGTCCAGCAAGCAAAAAGCAACCAAGCATATCACCGTAAGTCCAACCAATTGCAAGTGGTAGCACAACACTGCCTAAGACGGCAATCGGAACATAATATTTATGTTGAATTCTGACAATCCAATCTTTTTTTAGGTCATCAACACCGCTAATTTCTTCAACATGTGCTTTCGGATATCTTAGCATCCATCCAAAATGAGAATACCAAAATCCTCTGCTAGCAGAATACGGATCTTCTTCTGGATGATCAACATTTCTGTGATGTTTTCTATGGTCGGACGCCCATTGTAATATGCTATTTTGGATTGCAGCTGCGCCAAAGAACATTAGGATAAACCTAACGATTGCATTTGCTTTAAAAGACTTGTGTGACCATAGGCGATGATATCCCATGGTGATGGAAACGCCTGTTAAAATCATAAATGCAGCAAATACTACCCAGTCCCATAACATGTAACCATGTGTGAAACCAAATAATGGGATGAATATAGCTGCTAAAATAGGTGTAGGGATTAATATAGAGATGCTTTTCCAAATAAGCTTCCCTTCTTTATTTTCTGTTTTCAAATTCATTGCCTTGTAGTAATTAAATTTATTGGATTAGCCTGCAAGGATAAACTATTAAGCAATATTTAGATACCTCTATTTCAGAAATTGGGCTAATTAACTGAATGTAATGCAATCACTTAGCATGGTTTATTAATAGGTTTACAAGCTGTCTTATTTTGGGTTGAACATATCTATGTTTCTGATAATAAAGGAATAATGGTTCAGAAGGCTTTAAAAAATCACTCAGAACTTCGACTAATTCACCATTAAGTAATTCATCGTTAATCACATAATCGTGAAACTGGGCAATACCTTGTCCAGCGAGAGCGTAGGTTTTTATGAGTTCAATATTATTAATACATAGCGATGAATTTACTTTAATCTGCTTATGCATACCTTTAAGGCTCACAATAGGCATGTTTTTATTTCTGCCACTATGGAGAATTAAGTTGTGTTTTGTTAGATCAGAAAGTACTACAGGTTCGCCGTGTTTAGATAAATATATTGGGCTGGCACATAGTACATAACGTGTTTTTCCTATTTTTCTGGCGATGATGTCTTCTGGTGCTGGCCAATTTACTCCAACCACGATATCTATTTTATCATTTTTGAGATCAGGCATTTGTTCTTCTATAATTATTTCGACTTTGACATCTGGAAATAGTTGCATATATTTGTTTAAAACTGGAAGTAAATAGGTTTCGGCCAGTTGGGAGTTGCAGTTTATTCTTAATTTACCTTGAGGCCTGCCATGAAAATGGCTAATAATGTTGCGAGTAATATCAAGCTCTTCTTTTAGCCTTTCACATTGTTTGTATAAAATTTTCCCTTCTTCGGTTAATGAAACGCTTCTAGTCTGTCTCTTATACACATCTCCGAGCCCACGAGACAGGCAGAAATCTCGTA
>CAJXRW010000168.1 GCA_913060525.1 uncultured Gammaproteobacteria bacterium | reverse complement strand
ACGAGATTTCTGCCTGTCTCGTGGGCTCGGAGATGTGTATAAGAGACAGAGGAAATATTAATTCCATTATTGTGGCGACAGGCTTTTTGCACGATGAATTAATTAAGCCCGAAAAATCATTACAGGAAGTAAATTTACATAACCTTGAAAAGGTATTCGCAATTAATGCGTTTGCACCAATACTTATAGCAAAATATTTTTTACCGTTAATTCATTTGAATGAAAGATCAGTTTTTGCTGCAATCTCTGCAAGGGTAAGCAGTATATCGGATAACAAGCTAGGTGGATGGTATGCCTATCGTGCCTCTAAAGCGGCACTAAACATGTTAATAAAAACCTTAAGTATTGAAAGTAAACGTAAGTATAACAAATTAATTGTTGCTGGCTTGCATCCAGGCACGGTTAATACTTGCTTGTCAAAACCATTTCAATCAAATGTGCCAAAAAATAAATTATTTACCCTTGATTACTCCGTTAAAGCTATGTTGAAGGTTTTAGATCATTTATCCATTGAAGATTCAGGAAAATTATTTGCTTACGATGGTCAAGAAATATTGCCTTGATGTTACCAATTTGTAACTGTTATTTTGGTTCAATATTGCATATTCTAATTTTAAATTTATGTGGAGATACTTATGTGTAATAAAATACTGAAATTTATGTTGACTGGAGTAACTGCACTCTTGGTTTCTGCCTGTAGCATGTTTGGCATAGCCACCACTGAAGAAGCAAAATATCAAACTATTTCAAAGCAAGATAATTTTTCTGTAAAAAGCTATAGCCCAGTTATGGTTGCATCAGTAATAATTAAGGACAAAGAATATTCTGATGCGGCTAATAAAGGTTTTAGGATATTATTTAAATACATTGATGGAGCCAATGTTTCGCAACAAAAAATTAGCATGACCGCACCTGTGGTGATCAAGCCTGAATCAGTCAATATTAGTATGACAGCTCCTGTTTTTATTACACCTGATAATGCGGATGAGTGGGTTATTAGTTTTGTCATGCCTGCTGATTTTACGCCTAAAAATACACCTAAGCCTAAAAATGAAGAGGTGAAAATTTCTCAACGGCCTGCTATGAAAGTAGCTGTGATAGAATTTAGCGGATTATTAAGCGAGAGTAGTATAGAAGAAAATACTAAAAAATTAGAATACTGGATATCTTTGCAAAAACTAAAAATAGTTGGTGAACCTATTATTGCTGGATATAATCCGCCTTGGACAATTCCGTTTTTAAGACGAAATGAAATTCAAATACCCGTTGCTGATTACCTTTAAATTATATTGGTATTCTATAATTTTTGTTTAATAAACAAAACAATAAGCAGAGCCTTGGATATATTGACGTGCTATATCTTTCGAAATAATGGTTAGCATTGAGCTGTCAGTATTTATATCACCCATGTGCTCTAAGGCATAAAGGCTTTCTATATCATACCATTGAAATGATTTAATTGATTTCAAGATATTCTTGTATCCGAATGAATTGGTATTGTTTTGTTTATACAGTTGGCAATATGCTTCTTCGGTACTAAATATAACTTTCACTTCATCAAAAAATGCTGAAGTAGAAAGTATTACATTATGAGCATCAGCTGTTAGTTTTGAATCAAAGGGAGTTTTAGTTAAAAGTATTACGATATAGTTGTTCAAAATTCTATCACTCTGTCTGATGATAAGATAAGAGATGAAAGTTGACCCAGTCCTGATAAAATAAAGTTAGGATTTAAATTCAAATTTTTGAGTATGCCATATCTCATTGCGCTTGTAGAACAGAGGTGTAGAGGTATGGCGTTTGTATTGGATATTTCAATCCAGGAATTTAATAAGTTAATTTCATCGGGCTGTGTCGAAATATATTCATTTGCATGCTGAACCCCACCAAAATAAAAAAACACTTGAATTATTTTATTGTCTGGTGATTCCTTTAATAAGGATCTTGTAAAATGTAAAGCTGAATATGAACCAGGTTGGAAATAGGGTTCTGAGCGAACAAATATAGAAAAATTCAAAGCTAATAAATATTAGTTTCTGTTACCGCCAAACATTCCAAGAAACTGAAGCAAGATTAGAAACATATTAAAGATTGAGACATAAAGTGTAACAGTTGCCATAATGTAGTTTGTCTCACCACCATGAACAATCATATTTGTTTGCCACATAATTATGCCAGCAGAAAGAAAAAAGAATACACAAGAAATAGCTAACTGCAATGCTGTAAGCTGTAGAAACAAGTTCAGAATAACTGCTACGAAAGCAACAAGAACACCTACAAACAGGAATGATCCCCAATTTGCTAAATTTCTTTTAGGGTTTAAAGCCAGTGCTGAAAGTATTAAGAAAATTGTTCCAGTTCCGCCTAGTGCCATCATGATCAATTCAGCTCCATTGCTAAATTCAGTTAGGTACAGGTTTAAAATTGGACCAAGTGTCCAGCCTAGGAATCCAGTCAAGGCAAATGTAAATACAATTCCCATACCGCTATTACGTGTTTTAGCAACAGCAAAAAATAAGCCGAAGTATACTAATATAAATAATAATGGATTAAGTTGGCCAACTGAATAAACCATCGAAAGTGCTGCTGTAAATGCACTGAACAATAATGTTAATGACAGTAACAAGTAGGTGTTTCTTAACACGGCATTAGCCTGCATAATTCCTACATGCTTTGATGTGCTATTTACTGGACCATGATCAATAGTGCGCGATCTAGCCTGGTTATTGTTAAAGTTCCCTGGTCCCCAATTATTTAGAGCCATAATATAATCCTCTCATCAAGTTGATAAAACGTATTAATTATAACAAAAATATAACTTTTATTACATACTGAAGCTATTTGAATTTTAACTTAATTTTTCCAAAGATAGTTTGAAATATAAGAGATAAGCGCCATGATTAAAATAAATGCACTTAAAAGCAAATATAAGTCATTAAGATGAATGTCAATACCTCGGGATTGCAGGTAACTATTTACTTGCATTGACTGTTGTGTAATTGCAACAGCAATACAGCCAACTAAGCCGACATAAAGTTGCATTATTCCAATAATAATTGATTCATATTTTCTTGGTGCAAATTTACCTGCCATAGCAAAATAAAGTGGTGCAAGTATGATTTCAGATCCTGAAATTAAGATTACCGCACATATTAAGACCAGGCTTTTAAAAATAATATTTTGAGATTGATATGAAACACAAAACCAAAATAATATAAATGCAATCCCTGCAAGCGTAAGCGAAATAGTGCAAATTTTCAAAATGGTTTTAGCGCCAGTTTGTTGTTTACGCCTATGCCATAAAATACTTAAATAGATGCCTACCAAAGCAACGACAAGAACGTTAACTGCATAAAGAATGTTTTCAGGCATTTTACTAAGCCCAAATAGAGGGTCATGAAGCACTAACTCAGGATATAGATTAAAAATGATGAGAGATGTTCTATTTGCCAACCAAAATGCTGAACAAATAAACAGTAAGAATATCAGCATATAGCTTCTGGGCTTTTCAGGTGTAAATTGGCTTTTTTGAGCAAGATAAAATATAAAACACAATGATATTAAAGACAATATAACGATAAAAATGACACTATAGATCCATTGTTGTAGAAAATATCTTGCAACATACGTCAGCACTACCAGTGCAAAAAACAAAGAGTAGTAGGAATGCTTATTAGCATTTTTATTTAACTCGATACCAGGTTTTATCCTAAAGTCTTGTTCTGAAAATAAAAATATGTAAGTCCCTATGAGGGTAAATAGGCTTGACAGTAAGAAAAAATTACCAAAGCCAATATATGTGGGTAAAATATCGGCTAGGGCTGTATTAAAGAAATATCCTATATTTGCTGCCAAATAAAAAATCATAAATGCAGATAACCTTTTAGGATTGGTCGTGGCGTACAATTGACTCAAAATGGTGTATAGGTTAGGGATAACCAATCCAAATCCAATGGAATATGCAGATATACCTATTAGTGATAATTTATTAATTGATATCAAGGCTAAGCCAATTGTAGCAAATAAACCACCTGCGATAACGCTTCTTCTATGATTGTATAAATACCCCAAAGTGCCACCAGCTAGCGCGGCAAAATTAAATAAAAATAAAAAAGCGACAGCAGTAATATCTTGTGCTTCAGAACTATTTATTGACAAGGTATGTGTGGCGTAGGGCACAAATGCATTGACAATAGAGGCGATACCTGTTGTAAAAAAGAATGTAATAATAGCGATCATCCACATTCCTCTAGGGTGTGGATTGATGAATATAAACTTGTCTTTCATAATCATCTAATAGCCTGATGTTATATTAAGTATTACAAGAAAAGTAGACTCTTTCCATTAAAGTCTTTTGATATTATTCAAATAGCTTGCTTCATCAGGTGTTGTTCCATATTTTTGACTTTGCCAAATGGATTCAACCAGGCAATCCATGATTAAATGTTCCGCTTTTTCCTGCCCATGTTTTTTTACTAATATCAAATAAGCTTCTTTAATGCCTTGAGGTCTATTTGTGCTGACTTGTTCACGTATTGCAAGATGTAAGCCCATATGTAAAAAAGGGTTAGTTTGACCATTCTCTGGTATAAAATCTTTATCAATAACATCTTCATTCTCAAGAAGAGTTTGGTATTCTGGGTGTTCTACTATTATTGATACTATTTGCTTTTCAAGAGATTCCAATGGTTCATTTTTGAGTTTTTTTTGCCAGCTCTTGATATAGAAGTCTCGAATTTCATTTCTGTTGTTTTGCATAAACATATTGGTGCTCACTATAGCTCTTTGGCCTTATACTCACAATAATTAGATATTTTGCAATCACTGCACTTTGGTTTTCTTGCTGTACAGGTATATCGACCATGCAAAATTAACCAGTGATGTGCATCTAGTTTATATTCTGTCGGAATTTTTAGTAGTAATTTTTTTTCTACTTCTTCTACGGTTTTACCTTTAGCCAGGTTAATTCTATTTGATACTCTAAATATGTGTGTATCAACTGCAATTGTAGGCTGACCAAAGGCTGTATTCAGAATGACATTTGCTGTTTTTCTACCAACACCAGGAAGCGCCTCTAATTCTTTACGTGTAGATGGAACCACGCTGTCATGTTGGTTAATAAGCATTTCACAGGTGTTTAACACGTTTTTTGCTTTTGTTTTAAAAAGACCAATTGATTTGATGTAATTTACAAGGCCTTCATAACCCAGAGCTAATATTTTTTCTGGTGTGTTAGCAATTTTATAAAGCTCTTTAGTCGCTTTATTAACACTTACATCCGTTGCTTGGGCCGAAAGTATAACGGAAAGTAATAATTCAAAATTAGAACTATACACAAGTTCAGTTGTGGGTTTTGGGTTATCATTTTTAAAGATAGTAAATATAGAATGGATTTTTTCTTTATTCATGATCGTTTAATTGCTTTTTCTTTTGTCGAAATTTTTCTAGGGCGTTGGATATGTAATCTTTTTTATCGGAGATATTGGGTTTCTGTCTCTTATACACATCTCCGAGCCCACGAGACAGGCAGAAATCTCGT
>CAJXRW010000167.1 GCA_913060525.1 uncultured Gammaproteobacteria bacterium | reverse complement strand
TCTACACAGAGTAGATCGTCGGCAGCGTCAGATGTGTATAAGAGACAGACTCTACGGTATTCATAGGTGTAAGCACTATATAGCCAGAATGGCTGGTACGGGAGTATCAAGCAATATGCCCATACTAATAGTGTAAAATTAAAAAATATTAATATAGTATTGTTAGGTTTCATCGGGTAATTGAAAAGCTAAATATGATAATAACTATATAGAATGATATATAATCTTGCTAATTTTATGGGCTTTGACAGCTACTTGGTAAATATGTGGTATTTGCACCTATACCAGGCTTGCATATCCATAAGTACCTGCCATTTCCTTGATCTTGGAGTTCAAAGTCTAGGTTGGCATTAGCAACGCCACCAGCATTAGTAATAATAATGGAGCCTGCATCAATACTGAACTCTAGCGGCAAAGTTTCATTACTAAGATTTCCACCATTTGCTACATTTATTGAAGAAGGAGATGTTCCATTATCCATCATAATAGCTATTTTAGTTTTAATAGTATGAGCAAAACTTAACGACTGTGCAACTTTTGCTTTATTTCTATAGGTTAGATATGCAGGAACAGAAATTGCTGACAAGATGCCAATAATTGTTATGACTATCAGTATTTCAATTAAACTGAAGCCTTTCTTGCTTTTTGGTATAAAGAATATTTTCATCAAGATTTGCTATAGATATTAAAAAGCACCTGATCAGGTGCTTTTATATTGGGAGAGGTTTTGTTTATGAGCAACTTGAAGGCAAATATGACTGATTAATACCATTATTAACACAAGCCCAAGTAAGCGATCCATCTGCTGCTTCAGTTGGTGTTAAGTTTAAGTTTCCTCCATTGTTTACTCCGTATGCTGCATTGCCTGTATCAACTATAATACTTGTTCCATCCCAAGTTACACCTGCGGGTAGAGCAGTTAAACCAGCATTTCCAGCTACTGGTAAACTACCTGTTCCATTGTACTGTTCTGCAACCGCTGTTTTGACGCCTGAGATTGACGCAATTGCATTAGCGACTTTTGCCCTTTGTGTATAGTTTACGTAGGCCGGTATCGCAATGGCCGCCAAAATACCAATAATGACAATTACAATCATTAACTCAATGAGTGTAAACCCTTTTTGCGTTTGTGTTTTTCTAATATGTAACATTGCTAGACTCCTCTATGTTGTTTTTGTTGTTACACTATAAATCTATCATGATATGTAGTTTAATGTCTAATTATTGTTCAACATTTAATCGTAGTTTTTACGAATTAATTCAAATATTTCTTTTTTGGTAATATTTCCTGAGCGGGATTTTAGTGTTTTATCATTATTTTTCAATAAGATAATAGTTGGGAGGCCCAACACTTGGTATTGGTGTAATAGGGCATTACTTTCTTCAGAATATTTTGACACATTGACCTTAATGACTTGAATACTATTATTTTTTAATTGCTTTTGAGTTGTAGCTTCAATCAATATTCGTTCGAGTTGATGGCATTCACTACACCAGCTTGCATAAAAGTCTAACAGGATTGTTTTATGATTCATTTCAGCTTCGTATATAGCTTGATTAAGTGCTTCCTGATTATCTACTTCAATATATGGTGCATTAGATTGAACTGTTATCGGTTTTGGTGGGGTAAATGATAAAGGGCTGAAATAGCTTTTGTGCCCAAGCATGGTGCCTATAAATAAACAAATACCGTAGGCTAAGGTAATCATACTTATAGACCGAATAAATATATTCAATTTTTTCTTGCGTATTTTAAGTGAGCTTAGCCAATAAACTAAGGCGCTAAGTGTAATAAGTATGCTGACCAAAAACTGGGTTTGTATTTCGGTAATGATTCTTGAAAGCAGCCAGATAGCCACACCGAGCATTAATATACCAAAGAGGTTTTTCACATGAACCATCCAGTTTCCTGTTTTAGGGATCAACCAAGTGAATCCTGTGGCAATAATAATAAGCGGTATACCCATACCAATGGCTAAAGTGAATAGTGATACTGCGCCATAAAGATGGTCACCAGTTTGGGCGGTATAACTTAAAATACCAATAAGTGGTGCGCTTGTGCAGGGTGATACGACAGCGGTGGCGATAATGCCCATGATAAATGCACCTATAATGCTCCCATGTTTTTGTTTTTCTTGAGCATTGTGCAATTTCATCCGAATATAATTTGGAAGTTGTAGATTGATTCTGCCTAACATTGAAACTGCTAGTAATACGAAGATAACCGTTCCCGTAATAATAAAGGGTGGTGATTGTAATAATGCTTGGAAGCTTGCGCCTAGCCAGGAAACAATTAGCCCGATTACCATATAGGTTATCGCCATGCCTAGAACGTAGGACAGGGCAAGTAAAAAGTTCTGGCTTCTTTTTTTGGTATTCGCGCCAATCACCACACCACTTATGATGGGTATCATTGGTAGAATACAAGGCGTGAAGCTGAGTAGAATCCCTAACCCTAAAAAAGTTAGTAGATGTAAAAATCCCCAGTCACGATTACTTTCAGTCTCTATTATATTCTGAGCCGAGGATGGTTGTACTGAGGCAATATCAAAAACTTGCTTTTGAATGGGTAAACAGATTTTACCATCACAGCCTTGAAAATATGCTTCAAGTTTAGCGTCATTTGTAATTTTCCCATGTATCGGAATATTGATGACAACTTGTTGATAATAGACTGGTTGTTTGCCCAAGTTTGGGTCATCTTTTATGATGTGCTCTGGAAAATTGATTGTGCCAATTTCAGCTTTTGGTGCGTTTATAAGCTTAAACTTAAATTGGTTTTTATATAGATAAAACTTTGGTGGAACTTCCCAAATGAGCGTAATTTTATCTTTTTCAATATACTCAGATACGCTAATTTCCTGATTTTGATTGGTTATATTTATGCTTGTATTTTTACCGTTAAGTAAATCAAGTGTGTTTTGAGCATATAAGAAGTTTGAAAATAAAAGCAAAGCAATCATTAGTGTGATGTGTTTTATAACATTAATGTAGACACCGTTAGTATTTTTCCATCTAGGAAAATCCATTTGCAAGCGTTGATACACAGTGGTTTGAGCTGCTTCAGTCTTTTGCCACACCTCCCCCTGGTGGGTACTCCTCTCAAGAGGAGAATAATTCCCCTTCAGTAATGAAGGGGTGGCAGGCGTAGCCTGACGGGGTAGTTTTATTTTGTTCTTTTTAAACATGCAGAAAATTTATCAGATAGGTTTGAATATCATTGTATCTAAAATGTTTGGTAAACGTGTATCTCGCATAGCCATATTGATATAATTCTTTTCATGAAACTAATTGGTTTTTGAGCAGATGAAACAAGTCTATTTGGATTACGCAGCAACTACTCCAGTTGATCCAGACGTTGCACAGGCGATGTTTGAATGTTTAACCATAGAGGGTAATTTTGGTAATCCTGCCTCTAATACTCATTATTATGGATATGCAGCACTTGAGGCGGTCAATCAGGCACGTGAGCAATTATCCAGTTTGTTAAATGCCGAACCCCGTGAAATTGTTTTTACATCGGGTGCGACAGAATCGAATAACTTGGCGTTGAAAGGTGTCATGGATGCGTATGCAAATAAAGGCAACCATATCATTACTTCTTCAATTGAACATAAAGCAATATTGGATACATGTAAGTTTTTAGAATCAAAAGGCTGTGAGGTGACGTATCTTAAGCCTGATGAAAAAGGCCTGCATTCTTTAAGTCAAATTCAGGAAGCAGTAACGGATAGTACCGTGCTAGTATCGATTATGTATGTTAATAATGAGCTCGGTTGTATTCAGCCAGTTTCAGAAATTGGCGAATTATGCAGAAGTAAGAAACTCCTTTTTCATGTGGATGCAGCTCAAGCTGTCGGTAAATTACCAATAGATGTTAGAGAAGAAAATATTGATCTGCTTTCGATTTCTGGACATAAATTTTATGGGCCTAAAGGTGTGGGTGCGTTATATGTGAGGCGCAAACCTAAGGTTAAATTAACGCCTATTATACATGGTGGTGGGCATGAGCAAGGCCATCGTTCTGGTACATTGGCAACGCATCAAATAGTAGGTTTGGGTAAAGCTGCTGAAATTGCAGCAACATCGCTTCACGAAAATTATAAAAAAATACAGCACCTTAGAGATCGATTGTTGTCTGGTGTTGCCAAGCTACAAAATATTAAGGTCAATGGTGATATTAACCAGAGCTATCCAGGTATTGTTAATATTGGTTTTCATGGTGTAGATGGTGAAGCATTACTGATGGCGCTAAATAAGTTGGCTTTATCTTCTGGCTCTGCCTGTAACTCGGCTGTTTATGAGTCTTCACATGTTTTGCGTGGTATTGGTTTGTCGGATGAATTAGCCGATCAGTCATTAAGAATCTCTATTGGGAAATATACTACCGATCAGGATATTGATATTGCCATTGAGGAAATTATCAAACATGTGACTCGTTTAAGACAACTTTCTCCAAAGCACAAACAATTTAATTTATGATTTACTCAGATAAAATAATCAAACTCTATCAACAGGCAAACTTGAAGCCATTGTTTGAATGTGGCGATGGTGTCAAAAAATATTGTTATGGTGATGAATCATCGGGTTTATATATTATTTTTCAAACAAAATATAATAATGGTTTAATATCTGATTGTCGCTACAAAATAATGGGTTGTGGGTATGCTATCGCGCTTTGTGTATGGCTAGAGCAACAGCTAATAAACCAACCAACAACAAAATTAAAATTGTTAGAGCTTAAAGATTTAATTGATGAGTTTGATTTGCCACAAACTAAACATAAAGTGGCAATTGCTATATTAGACATATATCAACGAGTATTAAATTCTAATGCGTGAATTTACGGATGCATATTTGATACATAGCATGGCTTATCAAGAGACTTCAGTTATCGCACGATTGTTCACTCAAAAATTTGGAAAGGTTTCTGTTATTGCAAAAGGAGTTCGCAAGAAAAATCATAGGTGGCGTAGTTTATTAAATAGCTTTAATCCAATTAATGTAGAAATAAAACCTTCGGCAAAATCCGATGGCTTAGCGTTGCTGTATACGGTTGAGCAGAGCGGAAAAGCAACGCATTTTAGTGATTATCTAGTGACTTTATCTTTGTTTTATATTAATGAATTGATTCATATTCTAGTGCCAGCCAATCAACCAGATCAGAAATTATATAATACCTATATCAATCTTCTTGCTGGTATAACGTTAAGCAATTTATCCTATAAATTACGTTTATTTGAGTTGGCTTTATTAGAATCTCTGGGGTATGGGTTGCATTATGAATATGATTTAAACCATGAGAAAATTGAACCATTAAGCCATTATCTGGTGCGACCCCTTTCTTTACCTGAAAAAATGCCAATAGATGAGTTAGATAATCAATTTGTATTTAAAGGTCAAACTTTGCTAGAGTTATTGTCAGCAGGCTCACATTCCAGAGATGAGCAGTTTAAAAATATAAAACGTATTACCAAGTTAAATATTGATCATTTGCTTGAAGAGAAAGTATTAGAGCTGTCTCTTATACACATCTCCGAGCCCACGAGACAGGCAGAAATC
>CAJXRW010000166.1 GCA_913060525.1 uncultured Gammaproteobacteria bacterium | reverse complement strand
AGATTTCTGCCTGTCTCGTGGGCTCGGAGATGTGTATAAGAGACAGGCTCAGTGTTTGGTTTTTTACCTGATTACGCTGTTTTAATTGGCATGATGTGTTTTTGTCTAGGTAGTGGTGTGATGAATCCAAATAGTTCTACACAGGCATTGAACATATTTAAAGAGTCAAAAGGAGCATCTAGTGCGTTGTTTGGATGTATATTTTTAATAGGACCAGGTATTGCCAGTGCTATTGCAATGTCATTACCTAGTACGCTCATAATAGTGGCAGTCTTTCTTTTATGTTTAAGTTGTTTGTCCGTTTTATCTATATGTTTAATTTTATTCCTAAATGTGAAAAGATAGTTAAATTTTTTTGTTGAATGAAATTCAATTCAGAACCTATTTCATTATCAAATAATAAATTGCTAAGGTTATTACATAAATTCCAAGTTAGAAGTTAATTGAGAACAGAAACAAAGAAAGCAGAGATTATTAATTAATACCTCTAAACTAGCGGGTTAAAATAACAAACTTTTATAGTATGTAAAAAGGCAAAAATATGAATATTGGTATATATCACGGCTATGAATTAATTGGATCAGGTAGCAATGAATACACACGTTATTTAGCAAGAGAGTTAGCAAAGTTTGGTCATACATTGCATGTGCTATGCCGTGAGGAGAGACCAGAAGATATAAGTTTTATCTCAAAAGCGTATCAATGGGATATTAATGGTAATCAAAAATTATTATTCGAAAGGGAAACGGGGATTGAGTGCATTGTGCATCAGATACCACATGCGAGTATTCGACCTGTTTATGTGACAGATAAGAAGCGAGCTGGGAATGTTAAATCATTTAAGAACTTGAATGATGAGGAGTTGGCAGAATATCATCAAGTTAATCATGATACTGTGCTGAGAATTCTACAAAAGTACACATTGGATGTCTTGCATTGTAATCATCTGGTATACCAGCCTGTAGCTGCAATGGATGCGTGTATTCAAACTAAAACGCCATTTGTTATATTTCTGCATGGTAGCGCAATCGAGTACACCGTAAGAGGGGATGTGAGATATGAAAAGTTGGCGTTAGAAGCAATACAAAAATGTGACGGCATTATTAGTGGAAACAATGAAGTTTGTCAGCGGTTACCAAATCTTTATCCAGAGCTTAAAGATATGATTTTGGCTAAATCTCGAATTGTTGGTATTGGTGTTGATACCACATTGTTTACATCAATCAAAAAGACGGAAAGAAATAAAAGTCTTGCACACTTGAAGAAATATGATGGTCCATTAGGCAAGTCTAAAAAATTAACAGAAGCATTGAAAAAAGAAATAGATAAAGGTGACATCTATGCAACAGGTAAATTTTGGAACGATTATAATGACTATGCGCCTGACCAAGAATTAGTTGAAAAAGTAAATTCTATTCCTTGGGAAACAGGTAATGTATTGTTATTTGTTGGTGCGCTGACTTCAGGAAAAGGACTGCAAAGTGTGATTCCTGCCTTACCTGAAATTATCCATAGTAATCCCGATACTCATATGGTGATTATAGGTGGTGGCGCATATCGAGAAGTATTGGAGGCGCTAGTTTATTCAATCAGTTCGGGCAATAAAAAGGTTTTTTTAGAGCTATGCGATAAAGGAATTGATTTAGATCGCAATGATTACTCAGGTGGTTGGAATGATGTTAAGGCCTTTATTTCTCAAGGTGATAATTTAGAGAAATTATTTAAATATGGAAAAGGGTTGGATAAGCATGTTCATTTTCTTGGTCGGCTGAATCACGATTATTTGCAATATATATTCCCTTGTGCGGATATAGCGCTATTTCCATCAATTGGATCTGAAGCTTATGGTTTGGTATTAATGGAAGCGCTATCTAATGGTGTTTTCCCTATGGTGAGCTATTTCAGTGGATTTGTTGATGGCATAGATGATTTAGAAAAATATCTTGATAAAAAAACGGTAAATTTAATGAAGATCAGCATCGAAGATGACAAACGCATCCAAAGCGTGATCGATAATGTTAATAAGGTTGTAAAAGTCTTAAATAATAAACCATTAGCAAATAAACTCAGACCAATTGCAGTTCAGAATTATGATTGGAAAATTCGAGCTGAACAAATGATTCAGACATATAGTTCCTTGAAATCCTAAATTAGTTACTCAAATAATTTCATATAGATATCTTTTATTATTCATCAATAGTCGTGGTCTTATTGCCTAATAGTCTACTTCTTTGATTTGTTCTGTGACATTTCGTGACAAAACTCCCCTGTCCATTATTTGTATAGTTTGGCAACATATTGTTATGTTTATAACATGAACAAAATAAAAGTAATAAATTAAATATAACAATATGGGAGTGCAAATATGTTTAGTAACGTTAAGCCAATTATTAAAGCTTGTGCCGTTGCCTTTGTGGCGATAACTGCGGATGGACTAACACCTGGGTTTACTAAAACAGTTATAGTGGGTGCTGGGAGCTACACAGATTCTATAGAAGGGCGTTACTGGGCTGGTGAGCCTGTGAAGAGTGTTAAAGGGTTTATAAATGTATCAGAGAACTTAAAATCTCCTTATCCGACTAATGATTGGTGGTCATCACTTATTTGGAATTATTATGGTGAGAATAATGATTCTCACCAGTCTTCTGGCATGCATCCCCATCCATTTTCGATGGTAACGGCAACCGATGGTTTAATTGTTTCGGCGCCCAGTCAAGCTACAGTTAAAGACCATACTTGGCAAGGTGAAGTCTATCAACCTAAAGCTGAGTACCATTATGAATTTTTCCCTGACTTTACAGTAGGGCTAAGCGGCTTAAATGTCACAAAAACAGTTGCTGATGATTATTCTGACTGGACAGTAACGGCATTATGGGAAAGTGGAGCGAGCAAGCTACGTTCCACTTTTGGACATGGTTTGCCATTTATCTATTTTACTAAAGAGGGTTTCCAGGATGCGAGCATTCGTTTTCATGATGGTAGCTGGGAGACAGGTACTGGTGCATCTGATTCTGCCAAAGTTTGGTATCATGATAGCAACGTCATCGCGATCACTATAAATGGTAAACATTATGCATTTTTTGCGCCAGAGGGCAGTTTTTGGGACTTAAAGCAATCTCAAGCTGGTGATATTGTTAATGGACTTTCATCAAGCCTTGCAGGTAAAGATTATTTTTCTGTGGCATCACTTCCAGATAATCAAGTGGCTACGCTTTTAGAGTATAAAAAACATGCCTTTGCATTTGTTGTAGATACCAAAGTCTCTTATGCTTACGATAAAGAAAATGCAAAAGTCATCACAACATTTACTGCAACAACCGAGTTAAAAGAACAGAGTAATTCTGGTTATGATAATTCAGCTATTTTAGGTTTATACCGCCATCAATGGTTACATAGTGATGATGTCAATACCAACTTCACCTATCCAACAGCACGCGGTCAAATGAAATATCATACAGGTAATACCTTTACCACGGAAACCCCTTATTATGGCATCTTGCCAGCATTGCCATTAATGCATGGTGACAGGGCGACAGCAAAGGCTCAGTTAGAGAAAGATGTAAGTGAAATTAAAGCTCACCATGATAAATTTATTTCACCTGATACTTATGGGCGTGGTAAACAGTATGGTAAGGTCGCGCATTTAATAGAAATTGCTGAACAGCTAGGTGAAGCCGACCAGGTTAGGTATTTGGTTGATATATTACGTAAAGACTTATCAAGCTTTATGACTGATTCAGGTGTTTCAGATACACGTTTCTTTTTCTTAAATAAAGAGTGGGGTGTTTTAACGGGTTATCCTGGTGCATATCATTCTGAAGAGCAATTGAACGATCACCACTTCCATTACGGATATTTTTTGAAAGCTGCGGCGACGGTTGCAAAATATGACCCAGCTTGGGCTTCTGATGATTTATATGGCGGAATGGTCAAGATGCTGATTGCGGATGTGGCAAACACGAATCGAAATAGCCAGAATTTTCCATTTTTAAGGTCATTTGACCCTTATGCTGGCTATTCTTATGCTTCTGGGCATTCTACTTTTCATAAAGGGAATAACCAAGAATCTTCATCTGAATCAATGAACTTTGCAGCTGGTTTGATTGCCTGGGGTGAAGCAACAGGTGACGAATCGCTGCGTGATTTAGGTATCTATCTTTTTGCAACTGAAAACCAAGCGATTAACCAATATTGGTTTGATATTGATGGTGCCGTTTTTCCTGAAGAATATGGTCACGCTACTGTTGGTATGGTTTGGAACACGGGTGTCGAATATGCAACATGGTTTGGTGCTCAGCCTGAATTTATTCATGGTATTAATTATCTGCCTGTAACAGGATCTTCGCTTTATCTTGGTCAAGATCCAGATTATGTTCTAAAAAATATTGCAGACTATGAGTTTAGTGATCGTTTTAGACCTGAAGATGCGTCACATAGCCGTGAAAATTATGATCGCTGGAAAGGTATCCTATTACAGTATCTGGCATTAGGAGATGCAGATAGGGCTATTTCACTTTACGGTGAAGGTAATTTTAAAGCTGAAGAGGGTACAACCCATACACAAATTCAACACTGGTTGAAAAATGTAAGTGTTCTAGGGCAGGTTGATGCCAGTGTGCGTGCTAATATTGGTCAGTATGCTGTCTTTAATAAAAACGGCTCAAAAACCTATGTCGCATTTAATTCATCTTCTATGCCTAAAACAGTTCATTTTACCGACGGTACTTCTTTTGAGGTTCTTGCTAAACATTATGCTGTTAAACAGGGTTCGGATATTACTTCAATTCCTGGTGGTATTACCGAGGTTGAACAGACAGCAACTGAAGAAAAAGTCGTATTAATTAGTGATGCAGAAGGTCGAGTTTCAGGAGAGTTAAGATTGAAACTGGACGGTAGTATTGTCGTTCAAATAAGTTCTGATGAAGACCGTGATTTTGTTATTTTGAATTTTTACAATGATTCAGGTGTTCTAGCAGGTCATCATTTAACAAAAAATGGTACCAGCTTTGACGGAAGATTTGAAAATGTTGATGCAAGTAAACCTTTTTCATTGATTGTTCATGGCGGTAGTGGTGGCGGTCAGTTTGAGATAGCTGATATTAAATTGTCTGAAGGTTCAGACGAAAATCCAACGCCTACTCCAAGCCCAACACCGACGCCCAGTCCAACACCAACTCCAATCCCAACACCTACGCCAACACCAACACCAACACCTTCTCCAGTCCCAGTTGATTGCGGATTAGATATTATTAACCACCTTTCACAAGATGTAGGTGATGTGACTTATGATAATGGCTTAGTAAGGCTTGTGTTTACGGATGATTCACAACGTAACTTTGTGATTATTCATTACAACAGTGAAGTAACAGGTCGTCAGGAAAACGTGTATTTACAAAGTGGTGCCAATGGTTTCCATTTACAGTTAAATGATTTGGATGTTTCTAAACCAGTATCATTTACTATTCAAGATGCACAAGTAGGGCAGTTTGCAACAGATGAATATGATTTTAGTCTAGTGTGTCCTGCACCAACACCAACACCAACACCAACACCAACACCAACACCAACACCAACACCAAC
>CAJXRW010000165.1 GCA_913060525.1 uncultured Gammaproteobacteria bacterium | reverse complement strand
TCTACACAGAGTAGATCGTCGGCAGCGTCAGATGTGTATAAGAGACAGAAGTAACTGAAGCATCTTTATTACCATTTATCAAAGGCAAACGATATTTCCAGTTGAGTTATATTCCATCACAAATTTTATCTTCAACGCGGGTATATTTATTAATTAAAAAAGTTGATGAAGCTATCTTCGATATTACAAATGTTAAATTAGCCTCGACTGAAAGATTGCCCTTAATTCGCCAAAAAGCTTTGCCAGGGATTAGTTTATTGGAAGATAAAGGTAATCAATTTTCACATTTATTTGATAGTAGTATTGTTATATATCGTATTGAGCCTGGGACAGAATGGGATCATGCGATTAGTACAGCAAGCTTGGGTGTTAGTATTCCTGGTGAAATGGATAGTTTTAGAGTTTATTTATATTCACCAGAATATCATATTAAAAATTCAGGGGTTAATTAATGAAAATAATAAGCTTGAATGAAGAAAACATTCTTGAAGAAGAGCTGTCTAAAATTGACTTATCTGAAATATTGGATTTAGTGACTCAGGGTAATTATAAAAAAGCTGCTGAGATATCTTCTGATAAATTGGAACAAGGTTATTTCGATGTTCGGCTTGTTTGTTATTATTTGTTTGGCTTATGTTCTCAAGATTTTTCAAAGCATGCTGACTATGTCTTTAATTTTTTATCAAGCGTATTAACTGAACAGTATGAATTACTAAAGCCGTTAAAATATAAAGAAAAACAGTGTCAGAATGCATTTAACTGGTTTATGACAAGTTTATTTGATTTCTTTAATTATCAAGAAAATAAATCATCACGGCTAATATTTGCTACTGATATTATAGAGAGTTATATTAATTTTCAAAAAAAAATAGAGTCTTCATCAATTGCTATTGATAAAACAACTGTGGGCAAGATCCGAAACTTCATTGCTGATAGGGTAAAAGCCAAAGAGGTTAAAGAGCAAAATTCGAGTGATAGAGAAATAATAGTTGATGCCCAAGAGGCATTAGATAGTCAGATTATTCAACCCCAAAAAACTACTCAGCTGAATGGTTCACTTAAATGGAATATTTTGCTTGATAAGCTTCAATTGCTAGATGAGTTGCAAAAAAAGAATGCAGATACGGAAGCAGCTGTATTATTTAAGAATATTTATCAATCTTTAATACATTTTAAACCACTGGAATATTTCCCAGATATATTTTCTGGTTTTTACCAAAAAGTTTTAGATAATAAATTTCAGAAAATTATTAATAAGACGGAATTAAATTTAACTTCTGCGCAATGGCATGCTCTGGAGGAAATTGTAGCTTCTGACCACCGCTTGTTACTTGAAAAAAACATGAGTTTGCCAGATAACTTCACGCAAATTAGCCAGGATAAGTTTAAGCAACTATTTGAAGATGGATCAAGTTCCAGCGATGGTTCACAAATGCATCAGGCAAATCATATGATGAGCAATGACTCACCGTTTGGACCTTGATTTTGAATTTATGGATATACTATGAGTAGTGCAGGAATTGGCTTAGCATTTGCAGCATTGAAATTTTCACAGTCTGGTGTGTATATGGCTGATGAGGCTGAAAAGAAGAGATTTATAGATAATCTTGATGGCATCAATGAGAAGCATATTGAACAACCAGAAGTTAATATTAATGACTCAAAAGAGCTAACAGACTATGATCAATTTTTAATTGAAAGCTTGTCTAAAAACTACCCCCAGCAAGAGTATATTCAACCAGAGAGCAAAGTTCTTCAGTCACGACAAGATGCATCTGCTGTTGATCATCAAAACGATTCTTCTATTACAACGGCGCTTAAGCATTCTGCATTATCTACGCCAGAAATAGATCAAGAAGCAGGAAGTATTTATCAGAGTGTGGGCAATTTTGGATTAACTCATTTTTATTTAAAAAAATTACAGGCAGTTGCAGATGTAAATGAACAATGTCCTGACCAACAGATGTTTGAATCATTGCAGCCGACTAGTATGGTTGGGCTGAGCAAACAAGCATTAATGGAAAAATATAATGGGGCATTAAAAGACTGTATTGAGGGACATCAATTACATAGGCAGATGCCACAAGCGGATGCTTTTATTAAAGCTCAGCAAGCCTTTACATCCAGTCTGAGTGAAATGATGCCCTATGTACGTACAAATACAAAATTAGGTGAGCAGGTCATTCGTTCTCAAAAAAGCTTTAAACAGTTGGGTTTACACCTTTCTGAAATACAACTTGCTTGGAAAGAAGATTCAACAACTGCTGGCTCAACTGGCCTGGAAAAGTATACAGCTACACAAAAACATGCAGAGATAACCAGGAATTTAACTGAAAAGTTGAAAGTAAATCTCGTAGACTCAGAATCATTAATTAAGCAGCAACAAATTTTCCAAAAAATTCAAGACCAACAAAATAATTTATTTTCAGCTCGAATGAACGTAGATGATATAAATGAAGGCTTATCTCATTTATTAGATAACAAGCATTCTGGTGAAAATCAGTATGATGTGGATTTATCTGACTTGAAAGATAAAGCCGCTTATAACTTATCTTTAATACGCTCGTTTCAGTCACATTATGATGATGCAAAAAACTGTCATGACTCAATTGCATATAAGCCGATGTCTAACCTTGCTCAGTCTTTATCAAATAACCAACTTGATAAAGAGGCTATAAACTATCAGTTAATATCTCAGCTTAACCAAGCTAATGTATGTGCTGATACATTATTACAAGCCCAAGAGTGCCCTGATTTTAAACAATCACCTTATCAGGAATCATTAGAAGCGTTGAATACTCATTTATCTCATTTTGGATGCGAATTAAATAAAATTGATAGTGTAGTTTCATCTTCTTCCCAAGAATATTTTAATAAAAATAGCCATGATGTTAATGAGTTAAATCAAGCGTTTCCCGCTCAGATTGCACAAGTTAATGATTCATTGAAAACCTCAAATAATCAGCTCCAGGCAAGACTAGAAGCATATCAGGCAGCCAATGATAAGCTTTCATTAGCCCAAGGCGCATTAAGTACACAGCTAATGGCTTCTTCGGGTCAAGATGGCATTGATCCTGTTCAAGCACAAGCTGAGCTTATGGCTAAAAAACAACAAGCTCAAGAAGCGCTTTTAAAAGCACAAGAAATGTATCAGCAGTTGCTCGATGAATACCTGAAACGATTAGAACAACTTCAGGCATTAGCCGATAAAATGCAGGCGACTTTGCAAAGTAAATTAGATGCTGCAAATCAAGCAACAAACAGCCTATCTGATACCATTGCTCAAAAATTTTGCGGTAAAAATTTAGCTGACTTATTTCAAGTGGATGATACTAATTCCGAGCTTTCTTCATTGCCGCCTGGAGTGCTCCATGCAGTAGGAGAAGTGGCGCGTTTATCACAATCTAATCACCAAGATGCGTTGGCTGCTAAAGAACAATATACAAGCGTACCGCTTGATTATGATGAAGTTGACTTAAGTAATGATTTAGAAAGTTTAGATAGTATTGCAAATGATTCAGAGCAAACACAGCTATGTTCGGAATATATTCTGAATGACATAAATGATCAAGTCACACAAGCACAAATGCATACAGAGCCAAAGCTTGATGATTTAATGTCAGCAGGTATTAGTTCGATGGATGAGCAAATACAGCAACTTAACCAAAAAACACAGCAGTTGCAGCAACGATTTCCTCATTGCCCTTGTTGCTCAAGCCAAATCTCTCAAGCACAACAGCAGATTAACCAATATGCTGAGATGGTAGAGACCATGCGAAACTCACCTCAAGTAATGAGAGATCAGGCTCAACAGCTGGAACAATTGAGAAATCAAACCTTAGAGAGCCAGACTTTGGTAAATGGACTATCAAATAATGTTCAATCTTTAGAATCGGCGCAGGCGCTAAGCCAAGGTGATGTTCAGATGTATGCACCTGTTTTAGAAGCTTATACAGCTGACCCTGCTTTAACAGATCCAAGTCTTGAAAATGCAATGGCTATAGCTGGATTTGTGCCACCTCCGTTACCTGATTTAGAAAGTTTACTAGATGTTCAGATGGTTATACCTAAGCTAACTGATATGGCTAATCAACTTAATGCGTCAATGGCTTGTTTGTCTGGCGCTTATGGAATTGTTGATGCTAGTGGCGCTGAAATGATCGCGGTTTCTTCTAGTGCCCAAATAAAGTGCATGACTGGCGGACCTCCAATGCCATTAACAGTATTGCCATTTGGTGTAAATCTACAGCCTGGAAAACCGGCAACGCTACCTATTAACATGATACCATTTTTAAATGTAAAGCCATTTTCACCCTGTATTAATCCTGCAAACCCATTAGTTATTGCATCACTTGGTGCGCCATCTGCTTGTATGCCTATTGTGTTACCTTGGCTACCACTTGCACTTAAAACACAGGGGTTAAGTATGCCATTAGTCAGGCAAAACAGCCAACTTCATTGTGTATTTACAGGCATGAGTGGGTGCGTGACGGTAATGAATCCAGGTCAACAAACCATTAAAGTTGCTTAAGAGAGAAGCTATGTCAAAGCAAACAAATAAATCAAAAGTTGAATTAGACCCAGATGTACCAAGTATAAGCTTGTCAGTTACTGCTAAAGAGGATGAAAAGAAAGAATATTTATACAAGCTTAATGCAAAGGACAAATTATCAACTGAAGTGGTGCCAGAAGGTAAAATTCAGAAAAAAAGTAAAGAGGTTGCCTATGATATTGATGAAAGTATTACGCATAAGGTTAAAAACACGCAATCAAAAATCACGGAGCAAGAAATTTTACTAGAAGTCGGTCAAGCTAAATTAAGTATGAAATCTAATTCAATAGAAATTTCTTTAGGTGAAGTAAAGGTTAGCTTGTCAAGCAGTGGAATTAGTATCGAAGGCGGAAGCGCAGTAAATGTTAAGGGGCAAGCTATTAGCTTTAAGGGTTCTTCAATATCAGGCAAAGCTTCACAGACCAACTTTAGTTAAGAGTGAGAGTAAATAGTATGACGATAGATTCTCAAGAGCCATTTATACAAGTATTGCAAATCAAGCTAACCTCTATTGATGTAAAGACTGGGCAGCCTATTAAAGACTGTGAAATAGTAGAAATTAATAATAGTTTTGTAGATAGATTTATCTTGGATATGCATGATTATGGCTTTACTGGTCATTGTGAATGTTTTTCTCTCAGGCTTAATGAAAAAACATTAAAAGCATTCCAATCCCTTGCAAAGAATTACCCTGTAAAAATTGAATTATTAGTGCAGTATCAAACTCAAGTGCAAGATTGTCATCAATTAATATTATCGGGTTATTTATCTGGGGATGTGCCTGTTTCAATTCAGTTTGAAGATTTTATGTCTAACGATACTTTTAAAAAAGTGTATGCTTTGAGCTGTAAGTTGTCATTTAGCTTTTGTGACCCTATGACCTATTGGTTAAGGCAAGTCAATGTTCGAAAATCTTTTATTAAGAAAAAATACAGTGATGTGTTAAAGGAATTAGTTGCACCATTCTCTAATTTTTTTACCTTAAAAGTTGATGATAAAATTAGTGATTTTCAGTCTGAAAGAAGAATAATTCTGTCTCTTATACACATCTCCGAGCCCACGAGACAGGCAGAAATCTCG
>CAJXRW010000164.1 GCA_913060525.1 uncultured Gammaproteobacteria bacterium | reverse complement strand
CTACACAGAGTAGATCGTCGGCAGCGTCAGATGTGTATAAGAGACAGGTTGGGGAATTAATCCTGAACAAACTATTAGCATTGATGGCACCATTCCAAAACTAAATGAACTACCTAATACACATCATCAAATGGCAAAGCAGGCTTATGCCTATACACATACTAAAGAAGGTCAAAAAATTCTTGGCACTCCTATACAGTGGGCATTTATCGGCAGTTGCACCAATGGGCGTATTGAGGATTTACGTATTGCAGCAACCATTCTTAAAAATCATAAAATTTCTCCAAAGGTCACATTTTACATTGTGCCTGGCTCAGAAAATGTGCGCCAACAAGCCATTGACGAAGGTTTAGATAAAATTTTCAAAGCCTCAGGAGCTGATTTTAGAATGCCAGGCTGTTCAATGTGCTTAGCCATGAATGAAGATAAGGTTCCACCAGGACAAAGATGTATTAGCACCTCAAATAGAAACTTTATTGGCCGTCAAGGTCCAGATAGTATTACCCATCTTGCTTCCCCTGCCATTGTAACTTACAGTGCCATTGCAGGAAAAATTGCAACTCAATTAGAGGAGAAAGTTGCGTGAAAAAATTTATAGAAGTTACCAGTATTGCCATCCCTTTACCCATGAAAGATGTCGATACTGACATGATTATCCCTGCCCAGTATCTGACTCAAATTAGCAAGACAGGTTATGGAAAAAATGTTTTTTCGCGTTTAAAAGCAACGGATAAAGATTTTCCTTTCAATTTACCTAAATATAAAGATAGCGAAATTCTAATTAGTGGTTCTAATTTTGGCTGTGGGTCATCGAGAGAACATGCAGTATGGGCATTACAACAAGCCGGTATCAATGTCATTATAGCCAGCTCATACTCGGATATTTTTGCAGGAAATGCATCAAAAAATGGTCTGCTATTAATTAGCTTAGATGAAACTATTATTGATCAATTCTGCAATATTGCTGAAAATGAAGGTCTAATTATCACTGTAAACCTTGAAGACCAAACTGTTTTTTGTAAGAACACGAATAGCATTCATTACTTTGATTATGACCCTTTTCGCAAACAGTGCCTGTTGAACGGTCAAGATGACATGGATTTTCTACTCGCGCACACTTCTGAAATCGCTGCATTCAAAGAAAAACAGATCTCATTCTAAATAATAGGAAAAATAATGGAAAAAAATATTGCAGTTTTAGCAGGAGATGGCATTGGACCTGAAGTCATGGATCAAGCAATTCGTGTGATTAAAAAGGTAGAAGAAAAATATAATCATTCATTTAATTTTATTGAAGCAAAAATTGGTGGTGCTGCTTTTGATCAGTTCCAAAACCATTGTCCGCAGAAAACATTAGATATTTGTAAATCATCTGATGCCATATTATTTGGCTCAGTGGGCGGACCAGTTGATGCACAATTAGAACCTAAATGGAAAAACTGTGAAGCCAACAGTCTTCTAGCCATCCGTAAGCATTTTGGATTTAACATTAATATTAGACCTATTAAAATGTACCCTGAGCTATCTGATCACAGTCCGCTCAAGCAAAGTGTAATTGGAGAAAACACGGACATTGTTATCTTTCGTGAATTAATCGGTGATATTTATTTCGGGGAACACATTCAAGGTGTAAACGATCAACACTTTCGTTATGCTAAAGATACGGCCGATTATGATGAGAACCAAATAAAGTCAATATTACATGCCGCTTTCCAAGCAGCTATAAATAGAAATAAAAAAGTGACTTCTGTAGATAAGGCAAATGTACTTGCTACTTCAAAACTATGGAGAGAAATTGCCAATGAAGTCGCAAAAGACTATCCTGAAATTGAGCTACAACATCTATATGTTGATAATTGTGCAATGCAATTTATCGTCAATCCTCAACAATTTGATATTGTTGTAACCGCAAATCTTTTTGGTGATATTTTATCTGATTTAGCCTCAGTATTTCCTGGATCACTAGGGCTTATCCCTTCTGCTAGCTTGAATAAGAATAATTTTGGGATGTATGAACCTTCTGGTGGTTCAGCACCAGATATTGCCAATAAAGGCATTGCCAATCCAATTGCACAGATTCTATCTGCCGCAATGATGTTAGAGTATTCCTTTAGTTTAAATCAAGAAGCAGATGCCATTAGAACTGCTGTCAACAAAACAATTTCTCAAGGACATCGCACGAGTGATTTGGCGCAACAAAGCGATATTAAGCTTAGCACTCGAGAAATTACAAATAAAATAATTCAAAACTTATAATTTTATTTCTCTACAACTTAAAAAAAGTTCCATAACAATTTGCTTAATTTTAATAACTTACATAAAGTTTATTTAGAATAATCACCTTGGAAATCTCTTTATGAAGAAAATAACATTAATGCTAATTGCAGCGTTAATTAGCGTGTGCACTTTGCTCTCAGGATGTATCACAGCTGGTATTTATGCTGCTCAAAAAACTGTTGCCACTATCGATGGTTCTGATCTGGACATTGTCACCATTACGGAAAAACAAAAAGATATTGCTGCCATCAATAAAGTTGTGATTGATATGCAGTATCTACAACTTGAAAGCCAAGAAAAAACCGAACAACAAGCCGATACGTATAAGCTCGTTACTGAAGCTTTAACTGAAAATGGATTGTATCAACCTAATAATAAAGAAGGCGATAAACTGACCATTACTATTACCAATGTAACTGATTCTTATGCCGATAAGTCTGTTCAATCATATGTAACCGTATACGATAGTAAAGGATATCAAGTGCTATCAGTGGTTTACATATTGACAGGAAAAGGTCTTCGCAGATTAAGTTATGTTAAAGAAAAATTTGCAGAAGAACTTGCAGAATATCTCAAACAACCTGTTAAAAATTAATTAAGGAAATAGCATGAAAATATTAAAAGCACTTATTTTATTTAGTGTAATTGGCATACTCTCAGGTTGTTCGTTATTCATAACAACCGCAGAAAATCAATTCTCCCGGAAAGTTGTTATCATACCAAAGCAAGCCCCAATTACTAACATTAGTAAAATTGAAATAGCGTTTAAAGGTCTGGATCTTCCTCAAGAAGAGAAAACAGAAAACTTTGATGCTTTAAATAATTTACTGATTGCCAAGTTAAAAGAAGCCAAGTTATACCAAGTTAATGGTGATATGAATGGCGATACCATTAAAATTCTAATTAAACGCGTTAATGAGAATTTAATGAGCAATGACTTACAGGCATTTGTCATTGTCCTTAACCCTAAAGGTGAATCTGTGACTTCGGGCGTTTATATAGAACGAGGTGATGGATATCACGGCGCTGATTACTACAGAGAAGAATTTGTAAATAGCCTGGTAAAATATCTAAAAGATGGGCCTGTTGTTAAACAAAAACCAGCTCAAGCACCAGCCGAAGAAGCTAGCAGCAGCCAATCATCTTCTTCTCAACAACCTGAAAGCAATGCCAATACAGCGCAGTCAACATCTGCAGGATTATAAATAAAACCCAGAGACTATTTTTTTTATTATCATATTAACTGATAATATCCCCGTGGAAAGACACGGGGTAAAAATCTAAACCACTTTACTTCATTCCCCTGCTTAATCAATGCTCTCTGGTTGAAAAGAACTTGACTTGAGGGTATCTTTCCTCTGCAAGCTGTAAATTTACTCGAGATGGTGCGAGATAGGTCAAATGATTTCCACCATCATAGGCTAAATTCTCAGAACACTTATTTTTAAAACTTTCAAACTCTTTTGTATCTGAACAACTCACCCATCTTGCTAAATTCACATTCACAGCCTCATAAGCGCACTTCACACCGTATTCATGTTCAAGCCGATGAGCCACTACATCAAATTGCAAAACACCAACTGCTCCTAAAATTAGATCATTACTGTTTAATGGTTTAAACACCTGTGTAGCACCTTCCTCAGAAAGCTGTATTAACCCTTTTTGTAATGCTTTCATTTTTAGAGGGTCTTTCAAGCGTACCTTTCTGAATAATTCTGGCGCAAAATTTGGAATGCCTGTAAATTTAAGTATCTCACCAGATGTAAAGGTATCACCAATTTGTATCGTACCATGGTTATGTAATCCAATAATATCGCCTGGGTACGCCTCTTCAATATTTTCACGGTCACCCGCCATAAATGTTAATGCATTGGCAATCTGAACATTTTTTCCAAGCCTCACTTGGAACATTTTCAGGCCCTTTTCATAACGACCTGAACAAACTCTCAAAAAAGCAATTCTATCACGGTGTTGTGGATCCATATTTGCTTGAATCTTAAAAATAAATCCCGATATTTTATCCTCTGATGGCATAATATTCCTTGGTTCAGCTTCTCGTTCAACTGGACTAGGTGCATATTCAGAAAATGCAGCCAACATTTCTTGTACACCAAAATTGCTAATTGCTGTTCCAAAAAATACTGGCGTTAACTCACCAGATAAATACTCATCTAAATTAAATTCATTAGATGCACCTTTAACAAGCTCAATTTCATCTCTTAAGTCAGTAGCTAATGAACCAATTTTATTATCTAGATCAGGGTTACCAATTCCCTTAATTATTTCAAAATCATATAAATGATCGCCATGCCCCACCTCAAACAGATGCACTTCATCTAAAACTAGGTGATATATACCTTTAAAAAACTTTCCCATACCAATGGGCCAGGTAATTGGCGCACATTTAATATTTAAAATATTCTCAACCTCATCCATTAGCTCAATTGGATCTCGTGTGTCACGATCAAATTTATTAATAAACGTAATAATAGGGGTTGTCCGCAAACGACAAACATCCATTAATTTAATTGTACGACCTTCAACCCCTTTCACTCCATCAATTACCATTAACGCTGAATCAACTGCTGTTAATGTACGATACGTGTCTTCAGAAAAGTCTTCGTGTCCTGGAGTATCCAGAAGATTTATCGTTTTACCATTATACTCAAACTGCATAACAGAAGTGGTAACAGATATACCACGCTGTTTTTCTAACTCCATCCAATCTGACGTTGCATGTTTGGAAGATTTTTTACCCTTAACGGTTCCAGCTGTTTGAATTGCCCCACCATGAAGGAGCAGCTTTTCCGTCAAAGTTGTTTTTCCTGCATCAGGATGAGATATAATAGCAAATGTTCTTCTATTTTTTATCTTTTGAATGAAATCAGCGCTAGACATGAGCATGAATACCTTTTTTAATAAAAACTAATATGGAAATGCTTATAAAATGTAAGTACAGTAAGAAATAATCGTAAGTTAATGATACGGAAGCATATTAATCATTTAACTCTTTGGCAGAGTCATACTCTTCATCGTCACTATCTGAATCTTCTGGAAGTTTCTTAATAGAATTTTCGTTTTCTGAGTTTTTATCTTCTTCTGCTTCTTTTTTCGCTTTCTCTTCATAGTATTGCCTTACATCAATACCTTGTGCCCGCAAATCAGCCTTGAATTTTAATTCTTCTAACCTCTTAGCTGCATGTTCAAGATGAGCATCAGAAAAATCTTCAACTGCTTTTCCCTGTAAATCAAAACGTTGTTTGAACTCTATAACGGATTTCTGATAGTTTTGATCCCCCACATAACGCTTCAAAACCTGTCTCTTATACACATCTCCGAGCCCACGAGACAGGCAGAAA
>CAJXRW010000163.1 GCA_913060525.1 uncultured Gammaproteobacteria bacterium | reverse complement strand
CGAGATTTCTGCCTGTCTCGTGGGCTCGGAGATGTGTATAAGAGACAGATCTGTGCCTAATAAAGTAAATCCATCAGACAATCCTAGCTTGGATCTTAACTTAAAGATTGATTCAATCAAATCATTCCAACCAGGGGTAATCGCTGAAAATGTTCCCCAATTAAAATCATTATTAAAACTAAGAGAAATGATTCAAGAATTTGAGTCAACGGTAGATAACAATAAAGGTTTTAGAAACTTAGTAAAAGATATGCTAAGAGATGAAAAATTATTAGAAAGAGTCAAGCAGGAATTGCCTGCACTTGAATCTTTTAAAATGTCAGATACCAACAATCAACCCATAGAAGGTGAGATTCTTGAGGCTGATAAAAATAAAGGGGAGGAAAAATAATGTCAGAAGCGCAAATAGGTGAAAAAACAGAATTTGGGCTTGGTAATTTATTCTCAGCCCTAAATTTAGAAACAACCGAGAATGCTCTACAGCAAGTTGAATATAATTATGTCACAAACGAGCAAAATAATGATGCCGTACTAGAGAGTGATGTTCTTCGTTTATCTTCAGCACTTTCAGCGATATTTGCTAATGCAGAGCAAGGAGATTTAAACCTGTATAATAAGCAATTAACACGCAATGTTATACAGCGAATTGATGACATTATTGAAGCTCAAGTCAATACAATTATTCATAATGAAAAGTTTCAAGAATTAGAAAAACAATGGTTATCAATTAATGAAATATATCAAGATAAACCAAATGATGCGCCAATTAAATTATCAATATTAGATGTAGCGAAAGACGAGATATTAGATGACTTGGAAACTAATGCCGTTGATATTTCATCAAGTGCCATGTACAAAAAAGTCTATGTCAGTGAGTATGACCAATATGGTGGTGAACCCTATGGAAGCATGATTGGCTTATATGATTTTGAAAACAATCAAGATGATATCAACTTCCTTTCTATTATGGGTAAGGTCGCTACCGCTTCTCATGCACCCTTTATCGGAGCTGTTAGTCCTAAATTTTTCGGCTGTAAAACGGCTGAAGAAATATCTGACATTAAGAATTTAGATGCCCTAATGGCGCATCCTAAATATGGAAAATGGAATAAATTCCGTAAGAGCGAACAAGCAGCGTATGTTGGTTTAACCGCGCCTCAATTCTTATTACGCGCACCTTATGATCCAGATAACAATCCAACGCTAGGTAAACATATTAAAGGGTTTAAGGAAAATATAGATAATCCGCTATCAAATAAGGAATATGTTTGGGGTAATGCTTCCGTGTTATTTGCAAAAAACTTAATGCGTTCTTTTGCCATTACAGGTTGGTGTCAATCAATTAGAGGACCGCGCTCAGGGGGAACAGTTGAAGGCTTGCCAGCTTATACATTCGATATACGCGGACATGAAGAGCTGAAAGTACCAACTGAATTTGTTATACCAGATTATCGTGAACTGGAGTTTGCAAATGCTGGGTTTATGCCGTTTGTTTATAAAAAAGGAACAAGCGAAGGCTGCTTTTTTAGCACAAACTCAATCAAGATGGTAGAAGATTTCAAAGATGCTAAAGACTCAGAAAACTCACAGTTAATAGCCAATATTTCATACACCTATTCAATCACTAGAATAGCACATTATGTAAAAATGATTATGAGAGATCGAATTGGTTCCACCGCCGATCAAGCCACCATTCAGAATGAGCTCAGCAGCTGGATACGCAAATATGTGACAGCATTGCCAAATCCAAACAGTTTGACCAAAAGCTTTTATCCATTTAAAGCTGCTAGTGTTGACGTGTCACCAGTAGAAGGACAAGCAGGCTGGTATGAGTCATCAATAAAAATCCTACCACACATTCAATTTGAAGGTATGGACGTAGAACTAAGTGTTGATTCAAGATTGGGTTAATCTTTAGTTCAAATTAAAACAGTAAAAACAACCAAAGGAGAAAATAATGGCCGCAGTAGAAGTGTCGGAAAATAAAGCAGTAACTATTACACCACACCATGGAGGTGGAAATGTTACACAACCAGCATCTGGAGAAGATATCATTGCAATTAAACTTGCACTAAAAGATGGTGATTTAGCCACTGATAAACTAAAAGTATTTGATATTACAGATGAAAATGCAGACCCAGATGGAGATTATAATTTTATCGTAACAGCATTACGTCTGGATCCAGCTAACCAACGTATAAGCATCCAAGGTTATACTTCTCTAAATATCATCAAACAAATGTATGGTGCACTTGGAGGTACTGAAGCCACCAAACCAAGTATGAGATATTTCAAACTGTCTTCAGCTAATGAAAAACAGACATTAGATAAAGATGGGAATGCTATTGCCTTCTTCGCTCTTAATGGTGATTTGGAGCTTGGTTTAAAAGATACATTGGATCATTTTAAAGGTCAATTAGCTCGCAATCTACCTGACCATCAGAAGACTGAAAAAGAATTACAATCTACCTTTAGTGGTCTAATTGAGTTAGATTCCTTTTGGCATGGTGATTCTGATTCTCAAGCTGTAAAAGACTTATGGGCTGCAGGTAATCCAGACCTAAAATTTGTCTTAAAACCAAACCCAAGCGCAGCTTAATAATGCCTGAACGTAGCTTGATTTTTCAGGCTACGTTAACTTCTATTAAAATATCTTTTCTTGAATAGTTATGAGGTATGTAATGAAATTAACCGACATGTTTTGCAGTAAAAACTGGGTCGTAACCAAACGTTCAGATATTGGTGTAATTACACATTGCCAGTCCTTAATTAAGGATAAAAAATTCTCTGAGGCCATTAAGGATATTAGAGAATATTTTGAGACAGAAGAAGTATTAGATATACAACTATTATGTCTCTATTTGCAGTCATCTTTTATTGAGGAACATGATTGTGAAAATCTGAAAGTTATTATTACGACCATTACTGAAACTATTCAAGACCAATATGAACGCTTAACTCCTGAAAATAAACGGGAGATTGTGGCGCTTAAATCTATCCAAGGGTTACTTACTTCACTGGTGAGTTCCCTTGAATATTATCAAGTTGATATTACAAAAAATAATCAACAACAAATTTTAGAAAATTTAGAAATTTTGAGCGATAATCTTTCTGAAAAAATAGAAGAAACCAATAAACTATCAGACCTTTACAAAGCAAAAAAAGAATTTATTGATATTATTAAACGACAAACCATTGAAGAACCTGAAACTGAAGAGATTGAAAATGAGCAAGAAGCAATCGGTCTAAATGAAACAGCACCAACAGCAGAAACAAAATCCAAAAAACAATCGGTACAGATAGAAGACAATACGCCCAGCGCAATGACGAAGGTTATGGGAAGTTATGAATGGCAGCGTTTGATAACTAAGTTAAATCAATTCTCAGAACTGGTTAAGAATAAAAATACATTTGAACTGGCGTTATTATTTGATGATATTCAAAATGAAATTAATAATTTTAACCCAATACATTACTTTCCTGAACAATTTAAAACCTTTCTCCAAACGATGAATAGTGACCTCTATATGCAGATTCAAGGGATTATTGAGCAAAGCAAAGGCTCAGGTTTATGGTCATTTATGCAGCAAAAGTTAGTTCAGGCCCGCGTTAGTTTAGAAGATGATACAGGACCAGATTATACTAACCAGGAAAATCAAATACCGCGAAATAGATTTCCAGAACAATATTCCAACAATCCTTATGCAGAACAAAATCAGTTAGACAATCATGATCATGCAGAACATCCAGGCATGGCTGGTTATCCTGGTGGACCGCAGCAGCAACCTGGCAGTCATCCAATGTTTAATGATTAAACCATCACAAAATGTGAAGAAAAAATAGGATATACAAATAATGCAGCAAATCAATTGGCACTTAGGACAAACCTTATTACCAGAACATTTTAATCTAGCCCAAACGCATAGAGTGAAACAATCAATAGAAATTGCTCAAGCGAATTGTCCAACAGATTATTATGGTTTAGCTGATTTAGATATTGATGCATATTTATTAACAAAAAATATCTTAAAAATAAGATCTTTATTTTATATTAAAGCAAGTGGAGACTGTATCCACTTCCAAGCAAGTGACCAGAATGAACCTTTAGAGTTAAATTTGAACATGCTTGAAACTGATACGGCGATGATCAGCTTACAAATAAATAAAGAACCTTTGCTTGAATACATTAAGATAGCTACCCAAGATATCCAGTTAAAAGCTCCAAGACTATCTTTATCGGTTAATTCTGATGAAATTGATGAGCTACATTGCATTAAACTATTAACTTTACAAAAATATGAAGATGGTACTTGGGAGCTTTGCGAAGACCTACCTCCTTTACTTAATACATCCCCTTATAGCTTTAAAGTAGTAACAAATGCATTATATACGCTAATTCACGTGGTTACTGCCTACATTAAGCATGAATGTGGTTCAAACTCTGCTTTGGCAGGCGTTAAGTTTATGCAATTACAAAATGTTGAGCTGGCACTACAAAAGTTAAAACTTTGCCTGGCACAGTTAAAACAAAATAAACAACATCCTTATTCAATTTATCAATATCTTATCGATATTTATTTAAATCTAATGCAATACAAAAGTGATTTGGGGTTATCTGATGCATTGGTCTATGACCATGCACATCCTTGGAAAAGCTTTGAAATAATATTAAATACTATCCGAAGTTGCGTACAATACACCCATTCAGTTGAATACAAATCATTCAACTTGGTTGGTAATACTTTAACAACAGGAACCATCGACTACGAAATTCTAAACCGTAAAAAACACTATTTGGTTATACGTAAACCCGCTGTTGACTACAGTTATAATTTATCATCAATCAAAATCACCTCTCCAGATCGAGCCGAATATGTGCATAAATATGCCATCATGGGGCTAAAGTTAAAAAAATTAACTTATAACCCCCTGCCTGAATCTGGTATTGATAATCATTGTGATGTTTATGAAATGCTACCATCTAGAGAATGGGATTACATTTTTAGCGAACAAAGCTTAAGCATATTAAAAACAAAAGAACTAACTGAGCTTAAATTCACCTATTACTATATTTAGTTAATCAAAAAAATCCATCAAATAGAAAGGAAAAAGGACCATGGACATTATCGCTAAACTGAAGCAATTGCCACAGACAGTCCTATTAAAAATCGATTTAATGATTTTATTAAACTTAATTTTTAAACATGGTGTCTCTTTAGAACAAGTTCACTTTGAAAGCCATTTAAGTTTAAATAAAGCTACTCATATTATGAAAGAAATTAAGTTTAAAGATAATCAAATATTCATCACATTGAATATGGGATTATTAAGTTCTAATTCCCCTATTCCAGAGAATATATTGGACTACTTGACCACTCATGATGATAAGTTGTCATTTAATGTTCTGCACTCACTCTCTAATCAGCTACTAAAGAATCATTTAAGCTTGTTGATGCCAGAACATGATCCAGTTTTAAATCAAACCTATCTAAATGGCAATATGCTATTTATGAAACAAGATGGTTGTCTAACCTCCACAGCAAATATGGAACAATTATTTTTGCAAGTGTTATCAAACTTTGATGTTCAAATACCTGTCTCTTATACACATCTGACGCTGCCGACGATCTACTCTGTGTAG
>CAJXRW010000162.1 GCA_913060525.1 uncultured Gammaproteobacteria bacterium | reverse complement strand
CGAGATTTCTGCCTGTCTCGTGGGCTCGGAGATGTGTATAAGAGACAGCTATATTAGAGCCGTATTTAACAGAACAATGGTTTGTTAAAATGCAAGACCTTGCCCAGCCCGCTATTCAAGCTGTAGAAACAGGTGAAGTTAGATTCATTCCAGATAACTGGAAAAATACCTACTATAGCTGGATGCGAGACATTCAAGACTGGTGTATATCACGCCAACTTTGGTGGGGTCACCGTATCCCAGCTTGGTATGACTGTAATGGCAATGTTTATGTAGCACATACGGAAGTAGAAGTTAGGGCTAAATATCGTCTAGGTCCCGAGGTATTGTTAACACAAGATGGAGATGTTTTTGACACTTGGTTCTCATCTGCATTATGGCCTCTATCAACACTAGGATGGCCATACGCAACACCTGAACTACAAAAATACTACCCCTCAAATACTTTGGTTACTGGCTTTGACATTATTTTCTTCTGGGTTGCCAGAATGCTTATGATGGGTCTTAAATTCATGAATAAAGCACCATTCAGTGAAATTTATATCACAGGATTAATTCGTGATGCTGAAGGTCAAAAAATGTCCAAGTCTAAAGGAAATGTTTTAGATCCCGTTGACTTGATAGATGGTATTTCATTAGACGCATTAATCAATAAACGCACTTCTGGATTAATGCAATCTTCTCCTCAAATGTTAAAACGTATTGAGAACTCAACACGCAAAGAGTTTCCCGAGGGCATCCCTGCCTACGGAACAGACGCACTTCGTTTCACATTTGCTGCATTAGCTTCTACAAGTAGAGATATTTGTTTTGATATTTCGCGCATGGAGGGCTATAGAAATTTTTGTAACAAGCTATGGAATGCTTCCAGGTTCGTATTAATGAATGTAGAAGGACATGAAACCATGTCCTCTGTATCAAACCAGGAAATGTATATTCCAGAGCAATGGATATGGCATGAGTTAAATAAAACTATCGTTGAAGTTCACCATCATATTAAACATTATCGTTTTGATTTAATGTCCCAATCAATTTATGAATTTGTCTGGAATGAATATTGTAGCTGGTATGTGGAACTTGCCAAGTTCTCTTTAAATTCCCCAACCACCTCAGAAAAACACAAACAGGCAGTTAGATTTACCTTAATCAGTGTTTTAGATTCTATATTAAGGCTGGCACATCCAATTATCCCGTTTATCACCGATGAATTGTATAAACAAGTGACTCAAGTAATTGGATTAGATGATTTATCAATTATGACGCAACAGTTCCCGCTAGCCGATGATGAACTCGTTAACCATAGTGCTGCTAAAAGCATACACTGGTTAAAAGAGATTATAATTGGTATTCGCACTATTCGATCAGAAATGAATATTAAACCAAGTCAGGTTATCCCATTAATTATTAAAAATGGTAATCAAAATGACTTTGAGAACTTTACCGTTACCAAACCACTTATAGAAAGCTTAACAAAAGTGAATAATATTCAATGGCTAACTTTAGATACCCCTATTCCACCCTCTTCTACTGCATTAGTCGAGCATATCGAACTCCACATACCACTAGAAGGACTCATTGATATACAAGCTGAAAAAACCAGAATTGAGCGTGAACAAGCAAAAATTGACAAAGAATTAGATAAAATTCTCAATAAATTAAATAACAATAACTTTATAGCCAACGCACCTAAATCAGTTGTGGAAAAAGAAAAAGAAAAATCCCTGACATTAAAAGAACAAAAAAACAAACTACATAATCAATTGGAGAAAATGCTCACTTTAGCAAAGTAAGTAACTTTTTATTTTGGAAAAGCTATGATACAAACATCAGAATTTACATCCCGAGTCAACGCTGCATGGCCAAAGACCTTTGCAATGCACCCTGAAGAAACGGAAAAAGAGTTTTATCGTAATAAAATAAAAAAACTGCTAAAAGCAAAAAATGCGGTCTTGATTGCGCATTATTATGTAGATGCAGAAATTCAGAAACTAGCTGAAGAAACGGGTGGCATGCTAGGCGATTCATTGGCAATGGCAAAATTTGGTAAAGACCACCCAGCTAAAACAATCGTTGTTGCTGGTGTTCGCTTCATGGGTGAAAGCGCAAAAATACTTAGCCCAGAAAAAAAAGTGATCATGCCAACGCTCGAAGCTGAATGTTCCCTAGATATTAGCTGTCAAGAAGATGAATTTAAAGCGTTTATTGCTCAACATCCAGATAGAACCGTTGTGGTTTATGTTAATACTTCAGCAAAAATTAAAGCCTGCGCTGACTGGACAGTAACCTCATCAAATGCGCTAGAAATTTGTGAATACCTAGATAGTCAAGGTGAAAAAATCCTTTGGGCGCCTGATAAATATTTAGGTCGCTACATCCAAAACCAAACTGGCGCCGATATGGTTCACTATAATGGTGCCTGTATTGTCCATGAAGAATTTAAATCACAAGCACTTTATGACCTTAAACAAGAAAATCCAGATGCGGCAATACTTGTTCACCCTGAGTCACCAGCAGATATCGTGGCAATGGCTGATGTTGCTGGCTCGACATCACAACTTCTTGCTGCAGCAGGAAAGTTGCCCAATAAAAAATTTATTGTTGCAACCGATAAAGGTATTTTTTATAAGATGCAAGCTCAAAATCCTGATAAGGAATTTATTGAAGCGCCAACATCTGGTAATGGTGCGACGTGTAAAAGCTGTGCACATTGTCCCTGGATGGCAATGAATGGCTTAAAAAATCTGGCTGAAGTCCTAGAAACTGAGTCGAATGAAATTCTTGTGCCTGATGATGTTCGTGAACGTGCATTAATACCTTTAAATAGAATGGTAGAGTTCCAAAATACAAAGCCATAAGGCATTTAAACTGCTATAGAGGTATCACTATGCAAAAAGACCACCTACAAACCATGATGATTAATTCAGTCTCGAATGAGCTTGTGAGAGAAATGGTTTTACAAGCATTAGAAGAAGATATTAAATCTGGAGACATTACTGCTGAGTTAATTCCCTCTCACCATCAAGCTAAAGCAAACATTATCACTCGAGAAGATATGGTTGTTTGCGGAACACAATGGGTTAATGAAACTTTTCGTGAAATAAATTCATCTATTCAACTAACCTGGCATGTGCAAGACGGTGATACGGTCTCTGAAAATTCTACCCTGTTTTCTGTTGAAGGTAATGCACGAAGCTTATTATCAGCTGAACGCACAGCTTTAAACTTCTTACAGATGTTATCAGCAACTGCTACACAAACCAAAAAATTGGTTAATCTCATTGCCCACACAAATTGCAAGCTTTTAGATACCAGAAAAACAATCCCAGGCTATCGCATTGCTCAGAAATACGCAGTTAGATGTGGTGGTGGATTAAATCATCGGATTGGTCTTTATGATGCCTTTTTAATAAAAGAAAATCACATCAATGCTTGTGGTAGCATTACAAAAGCAGTTCAACAAGCCAAGAACAATCACCCAGAAAAAATGGTGGAAGTTGAAGTTGAAAGCATTCAGGAACTTAAAGAGGCCTTATTGGCCGAAGCCAACGTCATCATGCTGGATAATTTTTCTCAACACATGATGATTGATGCTGTAAAAATTACATCAGGTAAAGCGCAGTTAGAAGCTTCTGGAAATGTATCAGAAAAAACCATCAGTAAAATTGCAGAAACGGGTGTCGATTTTATTTCAGTTGGCGGTATTACAAAACATATTCAGGCAATTGATCTGTCAATGCGTTTTATTTAGCTATCCTTTTTGTGGAGGATTCAACTTTCTCAATACAAATAGCAGAACAAACGAAATAAAGAATATACCCACTGCAATTAACAAATAATCCGTAAAGGCATGTAGATATATGTCTTTCATATCGATATAACTTGCGCCTTTTGCTACTGTTGCTATCTTAGCCAATACACCAGCCAAATATCCGCCAATACCTAATGATACAAAGAATATACCCATCATTAAGCCAACAACTTGAGGTCTGACCAGCTTAGTTGACATGGACAATCCAACGGGTGATAACAGTAATTCAGCTACTGAGACGCATAAATATGCGATTAATAGCCAAAATGGTGAGACGAGCTCTTCTGGTGTTGTCGTATGAATAGACAATACAATAAACCCAAATGCCAACATCATAAACACAATTGAAAGCAAGAATTTCAACCACGAGTCCAACGCATCACGTTTTATATAAAAGCGTGAAAATATAGGGGACAGCATTGGTCCAATGATGACAAGTCCAATGGACTCTAAAGCGACATAATAAGTCGCATGAATCGTTAAACCAAGGAAACTTTTCTCTACACAGTTATAAATAAATAAGGTTAAAGATAAAAACATCTGAAAATATAATGTCCAGAACATTACAGACACAAAACATAGAATCAGGAATGATAAAGTTTTTCCCCTTTGTATCTTGTTTTCACCCATCGAAATTACGATAACCGCTATAACACATACAATTGCCAGACTAATAAAAAATACCAGTGCTATCAATGGAAAGTCCAATAAGATAAAGGCGCTCAAACCCATTAAAAATGCACATACTATTGCGATGCATTTCTTTTTAAAGGTATGTTCCAGCATGTTGTTATCTTGAATTTTAAAAAGCTTTGTACCGAAATAAAATATTAAGGATGCAAACAATAATGCAAATGCGGGAGACAAAAATGTAATTTGCCAACCAAAAACTTCTTGTAGCGAATATGGTACTGTTGTCCCTATTAAGATACCAAAAGCCATACCAGCATAGTAGATTGAAAACCCACCGTCTCTTCGTGGGTCACCAGGTTTATATAATGTGCCAACAAGACAGGAAACATTTGGTTTTAATAAACCCGTCCCTACAGCAACCCCTGCTAACGAAATATATAAACATTCAATATTACCGTAGAAAAAGCTTAAAAATAAATAACTGGCTAACAACGCATAACACCCAAACAATACCGCTAATTTTTGTCCAATTAATTTATCAGCGATAATTCCACCAATAACGGGCGTAATATAGGCTAATGCAGTAAAAGTACCCACAATAGAATAAGTTTCAGCATTAGACAGCCCCATATTAATTGACAGGAATAATGCAAGCAATGATTGAATAACATAGAAACCATAACGCTCCCACATTTCGGTTCCAAGCATTGGTAGCAATCCACCAGGCTGTCTAAGCTTTTTATTTTCCATACTAAATTACCCCGTTATTTTTCTCATGCCCTTGTATAAATCACAATTTACAGCGTTATATGCAAAAGCTAATTGACAGTATTATATCGAATTTTGTCCAAAATATTTATTTAAAGTTCTTTTGTTCATACGTATCCATAATTTTTTAATTTTTATCTTCCCTACTACCAGCCAAACAAATCAATGGCAAAAATAAAATAATATATACAAGCAACAAGGCGCTATATCGATATCCACCCATCAGGCAAAACTCTATATTTATATACACACCGTCATGTTAGTTTATTTAGCTCAAATTACATGGAAGCGAAGAAAATTAAGTTACGCATAAATAACCTAACCTTATTGTTGCACTACGGAAAAATACATCATATGATCAAACCTAGATAGAGAATTAAATTCAGTTTAAACCTAGGAGGAAACATGGATCTGTCTCTTATACACATCTGACGCTGCCGACGATCTACTCTGTGT
>CAJXRW010000161.1 GCA_913060525.1 uncultured Gammaproteobacteria bacterium | reverse complement strand
GATTTCTGCCTGTCTCGTGGGCTCGGAGATGTGTATAAGAGACAGGTATTATATAATGTGGAGGATACGCAGAAAGTTTTAAACTATTTATAGGACAATCATTATTTAATGGTGTTTTCAAATTTGCTCTGTTCACAAGAACATAAAAAGCAAGTAAAATTAAAATGCTTGATAAAATAACACAAATTGTTGCCATAACTTTATTTATTTTCTGATTCCCCATAATACATACCTATAACGAGTTGAGTTTGCTTAAAACTCATTGTACGACATATAAACAACCAATAAATTATTTATTTTTAACCCTTCTTATCTAGAAAGAATATAGCTACAAACAAATATTCTATAACTTCAGGTATGGCACTCAAAGCAATTTTAATACTTTCATACAGGCTTATAACAGTTAAACGATTACGCGCTTTAACTTCTAAAACTTTCTTCCAAAAATCCAATGAATATGCCATTTTGATAATACTAAAAATATATTTATGACAAAATATCAATGTAATTTATTTATCTGGGTCGGCTATATAAAAAAAACCATAAACTAAGATAATTCTTTAAAAAATATTGGGAAGTGGTGGGCCCACAGGGACTTGAACCCCGGACACATGGATTATGAGTCCACTGCTCTAACCAGCTGAGCTATGAGCCCCAACAAAGAAGTATTTTAATCGAGTGATTTAGATTATCAAGTTTTATCTGCATTAATCCTAAAAAATATTTCTAGTAACAAAGCTACTTCTCTGGCTTCACTTGCGTGTTGCTTTCTACAATTTCAACATCTGCTGTCATCGTAATTTTTTGAGAAACCTTCATTGTATCTTGTGACTCACCATCGGCAGACTTAGCCATATAATTAACTGCGTATGGCATATTCCTTTGGACTGGTGCATTGTTAGCAGAATCAAATGATACTTGCTTTAGCTTGTAATGCGCCCCTTCGGCTTTATTTAATTGATTAATTTGTTGGTTGATTTGCCCCAACATTTTAATCCGTAAATTATTTTTAGTCGCTTCAATATTTTCCAGGTTTGGCGTATAACTAACATTCGATACGTTATATTTTGAACCAGATGTGTTTAATGAATCTAATTGAGCATTTAGCTGATTCACCTGATTTGAATTCAATCTTGCTTTAAATGTCACATTTACATTTAGCAAACCACTACTCGTCAAATTTTGGTTATAGTTTTCTATTGACCATTGGCTATTTGGCACAATTTTTTCTAATTGCAAAATAGTATTAGACTTTATGCTTGAGGCTTTTTGTGGATCGACTGTACTATTCAAATTCACAAGCACTTCGGCATTTTCAACTTTAATAATAGATTCCGCCGAAGTTTGGTAACTCACTGAGCTACTATTTAATTGACATTTTTGATGCAATCCAGCATTTGCCTGCATAGTAACGACAGTCGATAACGCAGCAATAAGTAACATTTTTTTCATATATACATCCTTTTAACAACAAAATAGGTTGACTATCATAAGCATAAATATGCCATATCATCAATTACGTTATAAATTATGATATATATCAGATGCAATTAGATATTTTTTCCCTTTTGCATAAACTAACTGATCAGCAATGTAAGAATGTTTTGCCACACCTATTTGTGCAGCGTCTAATAAACTATAACCCTGCACACTTAGTCCAGCAATCATACCTGCTAACACATCCCCCATGCCAGCGCTTGCCATCAATGGATTGCCATAAGGGCATAAATATATTTTAGCTTCATCTTTTGATTTGATTAGTGTTCCTTTGCCCTTTAGCACAGCAATACAATTATATTTCTCAGCCAATTGCGATACATGTAAAAACCTATCCTGATTTATTTCATTTGGTGATAAATTTAACATCCTTCCAGCTTCGCCAGGATGAGGTGTAATGACCAAATGATTACTATCCAGCTTATTGGTTTTCAAAAAATCTAATATTCCTGCATCGGCAATAATTGGTTTATTTATTTTTTTAATGATTTCAAACACTTTTTCTGACCACTCGCAACCTAAGCTTGTTCCAGAACCAATTAAAATAGCCGTTGCAGATTGACAATATCGCAAGATTTCATTTTCATCGACTAATCCATGGCTCATAATCTCAGGTGCATTTGCACAGATTATATTGCTATGCTCAGGATGCGTGATCAAGTTTACCTTACCCGCACCAATTTTTAATGCTGCCATACAATTCATTAGCGCAGCACCTGGCATTCCTTTATCGCCAGCTATGACAACCAAATTTCCATACACACCCTTACTCGTATTTTGTTCGCGAGACAACATATTGCTTTCAAGAATGGTCATATCTAGTTTTTCAACATTTGAGTATACCTTTTCATAAACACCCTCTGGTACCAGTAAATTGTTTAAAATCAACTCACCGACATGATCCGTTGCGTCAGAGGTAAATAGCCCCTTTTTATAACCTATAAAAGTGCAAGTCGTATTTGCTTTAATGGCACAGCCTAATACCAAACCAGCATTTGCACAAATCCCAGAAGGAATATCTGCCGAAATAACATATTTCTTTGCTGAATTAATCATATTGATAGCTGACAAATATTCTCCAGATACAGGCTTATTCAATCCTGTTCCTAGCAGCGCATCAACAATAATATCAGTAGTAGGTGGGATAGCATAATTTTGATCATATTTTTGATATTCAACACCAAGATTTATGGCGTGGCTTAACATTATTTTTGCATCATTTTTTATATCGCTCAATTCCCCAAGATACACGACTGTAACGTTTAATCCAGCCTGCTTGGCAAAGAATGCTGCAACACTCCCATCCCCACCATTATTCCCTGCACCAATAAATACTACGATATTTTTTGAGGTTTTTGGTATATTTTCAAAGATTGAGTAACCTGCCCTTTGCATAAGCAGTGCACCAGCTATTTTAAATTCATGAATCGCTACCTGATCTAGCTCTCTTGATTGTTCAGCACTATACAATTGATTTTTGAACATATATCTTCCAGCAAGTTATTTTGTATTCACTTTATAGTAATACAAATTTTCTAAGTTATCTGCCGCCAATTCATGCAAAACCAATAAAATCTTAGATATACTTCACTAAACATATAGTTTAAAACTGAAAAAATAAGGAGCCATTAGTGGTTGACATTAATCGTAAATATAATATTCAACACAGCAAACACTATAATGACTTTAGCACTGCGTGGCTAAGAGATGAGTCAGACGTCATTCGTGAGATTGCGGATCGTATTCATCTAACCAGAACAGAAAAAGACAATATTGATTCACGCGCTATTGAGCTTGTTACTACTGTACGTAAAGAGCGTTTAAATAAAAGTGGTCTAGATGCTTTTATGGTGCAATATGACCTTTCCAGCGAGGAAGGCATTGTCTTGATGTGTTTGGCTGAAGCCTTACTTCGTGTACCAGATAGCATCACCGCAGACCGTTTAATTAAGGACAAACTAACCAGCGCCAACTGGAAAGAACATTTAGGCACTAGTGACTCTATGTTTGTGAACGCCGCTACTTGGAGTTTAATGCTGACAGGAAAAATTCTGTCTCCTACAAAACGTAAAAGCAAACATCTTTCAAATATCATGAAAAGCTTCTTAGATAAAAGAAGTCGCCCGATTGTGCGTAAGGCTGCGCTACAGGCGATGAAAATATTAGGTCAACAGTATGTAATGGGTGAAACCATTGAAAAAGCGATTAAACGCGCCAAAGGGCCAGAGAAGAAAGGGTATACCTACTCTTATGACATGCTGGGTGAAGCAGCAACCACCATGGCGGATGCTGAGTATTACTATAAAGCCTATCATGACTCTATTAATGCCATCGGTAAAAGCGCTAAAAACAAAGAAGTTAAAAATAATGCTGGGATATCCGTCAAGCTATCCGCTTTACATCCACGCTATGAAATTGCGCAGTCCCAACGAGTACATCAAGAAATGTATCCCAAGTTATTAAAACTAATGGAGCTCGCTAAAAGCTATAACATTGGTTTAAATATTGATGCTGAAGAAACTGAACGTTTAGAAATTTCACTTGAAATTATAGAACGCCTGGCGCACGAGCCAAGCTTATCTGCGTGGGATGGTATGGGCATTGTGGTACAGGCATATCAAAAACGTGGCTACCATGTTTTACAATTTTTAATTGACTTGGCACGTCGTTCAAAACGTCGTTTTATGGTAAGACTTGTGAAAGGTGCGTATTGGGATTCTGAGATCAAACATTCTCAAGAACAAGGTGCGGCTGCTTATATGGTCTTTACTCAAAAATGCCATACAGATATGTCTTACCTGGCTTGTGCTAAATTAATATTTGAAAATGCAGATGCAATTTATCCTCAATTTGCAACGCATAATGCTTTAACTGTTTCCACCATTATGGAATTTGCAAAAGAATATAAAGACTATGAGTTTCAATGCTTACATGGCATGGGAGACGCATTGTATGACCATGTGGTTGGTAAAGGTGAGTTTGGTGGTATTCCTTGTCGTATTTATGCGCCCGTAGGAACATATAAACACTTACTGCCATACTTAGTTCGTCGTTTGTTAGAAAATGGCGCAAACTCATCATTTGTCAATCGAATTGTGGATGAACAAGTACCGATTGAACAATTAATTGAAAATCCAACGGAAAAAGCACAACGTTTGGGCATGAAACAACACCCTTCTATTCCGTTACCTAAAAACTTATTTGGAGCAAGAATGAATTCAAAAGGCATAAACATTAACGACTTTAAAACCATCGATGATCTATCAGCAGCAACTAAAAAGGCATTAAAGCTGCCAATGGAAGCATATCCACTAATTGATTCTAAAGAAGATTGTAAAGGTGAAATCTATACGGTTAAAAATCCATCTGATCAAAATGAAATTGTTGGCAAGGTTCATTTTGCTTCTGAGAAAAGCGTTGATATCGCTATGACAAAAGCAAACAATGCATTTGATGCGTGGGATGCAACACCTGCTGATGACAGAGCAACCATGCTAGAGAAAACAGCAGACCTACTAGAAGAAAACTTTGCTGAGTTTATTGGTATTGCTGTGAAAGAAGCGGGTAAAACACTTGGTAACGCAGTAGACGAGGTTCGTGAAGCTGTTGATTTCTGTCGCTACTATGCAATGCAAGCGCGTAAAGACTTCTCTAAACCAACCACTCTACCTAGCCCAACAGGCGAATTAGATCAAATCAGTTTACACGGTCGTGGCGTAGTTGTTTGTATCAGCCCTTGGAACTTCCCATTAGCAATCTTCTTAGGTCAAGTTGTAGCTTCTTTAGTTGCTGGTAATACTGTTGTTGCTAAGCCAGCAGAACAAACTTCATTAATCGCCTTTAGAGCAGTCGAATTATTATATCAAGCAGGTGTTCCTAAAGATGTTATCCAATTACTACCTGGTAATGGTGAAACCGTAGGTTCAGCTTTAATTAATGATAGTCGTGTTGCTGGGGTTATTTTTACGGGTTCAACTGGTGTTGCACGCCTAATTCAAAAAACACTTGCCAATAAACCAGGTGCAATTACGCCATTAATTGCAGAGACAGGTGGGCAAAACTGTATGGTTGTTGACTCTTCTGCTCTACCTGAACAAGTTGTTAGAGATGTTATAAAATCTTCATTTGACAGTGCTGGGCAACGTTGTTCTGCTTTACGTGTTTTATTCTTACAAGAAGATACAGCAGATATTATCATCACTATGTTAAAAGGCTGTCTCTTATACACATCTCCGAGCCCACGAGACAGGCAGAAATCT
>CAJXRW010000160.1 GCA_913060525.1 uncultured Gammaproteobacteria bacterium | reverse complement strand
GAGATTTCTGCCTGTCTCGTGGGCTCGGAGATGTGTATAAGAGACAGATGCATTAGAACAAGCAAGTCTGCCGAGCGATACATCAGTACCAGATGCGCCTCATTCAGTTGATGATGCAACATTAGACTGCCTAGCAAAACAAAGCAAATCGTGCGCTAAATGCTCACGCCATTATATTGTAGATGAGTTTAACTATAATATGACCAAATCTGAAAAAGCCATTCGTGAGAAGTGTTTAACGCTATGGTAAAACTCCGTTAATTTTACTATTGCCTAAATATGATGTTAAACATCACTTGTGACCTAAAGGATTAATATGATTTTAATTAGTCTATTCGCTTTGATGCTCATTGTGTTTGTCAGCATTATATTTAGTTAAAATTGACCTAATTACACATAAACAACTATTAAACCACAGTCTATATTCTCTTAATCGAGCAATTAGAAAACCTAAAAGCCATACTTCATTCAAAACTGTAATGATTTCTAGCTTGTAATTAAATAATATTTAAAGTTATGTTATGTCATTATCTTGCAGATAGACCATTCAGGAGCCATCATCTAATTTTAATGACATGAAATATACCCCGAATTGACGTTATACTATTATTTTTAGCATGAATACACAGGGAGACTATCAATGCATATCGGAGTTCCAAAAGAATCCTTAGCGAGAGAAACCAGAGTGGCAGCAACGCCTGAAACAATAAAACAGCTACTTAAGCTGGGTTTTGAGGTGGTGGTTCAAGCAGGTGCAGGTGACAAAGCAAATTATACAGACACCATGTATGAGGCCGCTGGTGCAAAGATTGCTCAAATGCCAGAGGAAGTATTTGCTGCTGATATTATTCTAATGGTGAATGCGCCAACAGTTGGAAATGATCATGAGCCATCCGAACTAGATTTAATGCGTGCCGATTCAACTTTAATTAGCTTTATCTGGCCAGCTCAAAATGAGACCTTGCTACAGCGTTGCGCAGAGAAAAAAATCAATGTACTGGCCATGGATGCGGTTCCTCGCCTGTCTCGCTCTCAGTCACTGGATGCTTTAAGCTCAATGGCAAATATTGCAGGTTATCGTGCAGTGATTGAGGCTGCTCATCATTTCGGTCGACTGCTAAGTGGACAGATTACAGCAGCGGGAAGTATTCCTCCTGCCAAGGTTCTGGTTATTGGTGCTGGCGTTGCTGGGCTGTCAGCAATAGGTGCAGCAGGATCACTAGGTGCAATCGTTCGCGCCTTTGATACACGTCCTGAAGTAAAAGAACAGATTCACAGTATGGGTGCTGAGTTTCTTGAAGTAAATATTGAAGAAGAAAGCGGCTCGGGTGATGGTTATGCCAAAGTTATGAGCAAGGCTTTTATTGAGGCGGAGATGGAATTATTTTCTGCTCAGGCCAAAGAGGTTGATATTATTATTACCACCGCACTCATCCCAGGCAAGCCTGCGCCAAAGCTCATTACCAAAGAAATGGTTGAGTCTATGAAGCCAGGAAGCATCATTGTTGATCTGGCTGCTCAAACAGGCGGAAACTGTGAATTATGCCAGACAGGTAAGGTCTATACCACAGAAAATAAAGTGACTATTATTGGGTATACAGATTTACCAGGACGGCTTGCGGAACAGTCATCACAATTGTATGGCACTAATTTGGTGAATTTATTAAAACTGTTGTGCCCTGAAAAAAATGGTCAGATCCATATTAATTTTGATGATGTTGTGCAACGTGGCGTTACTATCGTCAAAGCAGGTGAGATTACATGGCCAGCGCCGCCAATACAAGTCAGCGCACAACCTAAAGCATCGACAGAGAACCCACCTGAGATGAAGCAGAAACCAAAAGGGGTTGGGGCAGCTACAAGACTGATTTGTGGGTTGGCTCTTGCTGGGCTGATAACGCTTATTGCCTTGACTGCGCCAGCACCTTTTCTAGGACATTTTACGGTGTTTGTTCTGGCCTGCATTATTGGGTACTACGTAGTATGGAATGTAACCCATTCCTTGCATACCCCTTTAATGAGCGTAACAAATGCAATTTCAGGAATTATTATTGTAGGCGCCTTACTACAGTTTGGCCATGGCGGGTGGTTTGTATCCATATTGGCATTTATTGCTATTTTAATTGCCAGCATTAATATTGCTGGTGGATTCTTTGTTACTAAACGCATGTTAAACATGTTTAAAAAATAATATAGGGGAATTTGAGATGTCACAGGGAGTTGTAACTACTGCTTATATTATTTCAGCGGTGTGTTTTATTTTAAGTTTAGCGGGTTTGTCGCATCAGGAAACAGCTAGAAGAGGCAATATTTTAGGCATGACAGGTATGGCAATCGCTTTGATCGCTACCTTGTTGAGCCCTTCTGTATTTGGTGTGGTCTACATTATCATTGCCATGGTGATTGGAGGTGCGATTGGCTTTAGGCTAGCCACCAAAGTGGAAATGACACAGATGCCAGAACTCGTTGCTATTTTGCATAGCTTCGTTGGTTTGGCTGCAGTACTAGTTGGCTATAACAGTTATTTTGATCTGTCGCTCATTGCGCCAGATATGTTTACAATACATTTAATTGAAGTTTATCTGGGTGTATTGATTGGTGCCATTACCTTTACGGGTTCAATCGTGGCATTTGGTAAATTAAAGGGGTTGATTCCCTCTAAAGCGCTGACTTTGCCGCATCGGCATAAAATTAATCTGTTGGCAGGTATTGGCGTTTTGGTACTTTTAATCTGGTTTGTTAAGGCAGAAGGAAATCTGGTGCTGCTTCTGATTATGACAGTAATTTCTTTAGCAATTGGTTGGCATTTGATTTCTTCTATTGGTGGTGCAGATATGCCCGTAGTAATTTCCATGCTAAATTCTTATTCTGGATGGGCTGCGGCTGCGGCTGGTTTTATGTTAGATAATGATCTACTGATTATTACAGGTGCTTTGGTGGGTTCTTCAGGTGCAATATTGAGTTACATTATGTGTAAAGCCATGAATCGTTCCTTTATTTCAGTTATTGCAGGTGGCTTTGGCACAAAAGTGCATACCAGTGATGAAGCACAAGGCGAGCATATTGAAGTAATGGCAGATGAAGTAGCTGATCTATTGAAGAACGCTTCTAGCGTGATTATTACTCCAGGTTATGGTATGGCTGTGGCGCAGGCACAATATCCTGTATCTGAAGTAACGCAAGCTCTACGTGAAAAAGGTATTAAAGTAAGGTTTGGCATCCACCCAGTTGCTGGGCGCTTACCTGGTCATATGAATGTATTGTTAGCTGAAGCTAAAGTCCCTTATGACATTGTTCTGGAAATGGATGAAATTAATGACGACTTTGCTGAAACAGACGTTGTTCTAGTGATTGGCGCAAATGATACTGTCAACCCAGCAGCTAAAGATCCAGGCAGTCCAATTGCAGGCATGCCTGTACTGGAAGTCTGGAAAGCCAGGCATGTAATCGCATTCAAACGTAGTATGGCAACAGGTTATGCAGGGGTGCCTAATCCTTTATTTTTCAATGAAAATACGCGCATGCTATTCGGGGACGCCAAGGCATCCGTGGAAGCCATATTCAAGGCTTTATAATTAGAAGGAAAATAATCTGCTTCAAGGAAATTGGACAATAAAAAATCAGACATAGAGGATCCGACTTTAAACCTCCTTTCAGGGTACTTTAGTACTTTACTATTTTTCTTTATTTTGTAAGTTTGCCTCTAACTCAATATTTATTTTGATATTATCCCCAAGACCAGGTGAATATTTATCCATATCAAATTCCGAACGACTAACCTCAGTTGTTGCACTAAACCCAACAGTTTCAACTTTGGTGTAATTTAAATCTAATTTATTAAAAGTCACGTGTAATACAACTGGTTTCATCACCCCATGCATCGTTAAATTCCCTTTTAAATCGAAATTGTCTTTATCAATGTTTGTTACTTGGTTACTTATAAATATAGCAGTTGGATATTTGGCAGTATCAAAAAAATCAATACCTAACAAATGTTCATCTAACTTTGGTACACCAGTATTTATATTTTCAATTGGAATGGTTACTTTAACTGAACTTGACCCTATATCATTAGAATCAAATTTGATCTCACCATCAATATTCATAAATTTTCCAGATGGATTTGAAAAGCCAAAATGATTAATATGCCATTCTACAGCGGTATGACTTGGATCAAGTGTATACGTATTAAGTTCTGCATTTGCGCTAATAAACATACCGCTTGCGATTGTTACGCTTGCTATTTTTGTTAATAAGTTCATCGTCATTTACTCCTTTTATTTTTCTGGAACATCTATTATTAAAACTTGACTCTGGGTAAGTGATTTAATCATTATGGATTTGACTCCTGTAATTTCTGCACCATCACGTTCATTTAAAATAATACCGTTTACCTCTACCATACCACTTGCACTCAATATATAAACTTGATGCGTTATCTTGTGTTCAATTGAAGTTCCACTTTTTAAAAGACCAGCATAAATTTTTGCATCTTGATGTATGAATAACGCATCATCACTTTTATCACCACTCACTAGCAAGGTTAATGCTTTATCACTAGAATGTTTCGGAAATGCCTTTGTCTCCCATCTTGGTTCTACATTTAACTTATTTGGTTTAATCCAAATTTGATAAAGCTGTGTCACAGTATCTTCTAAATTATATTCTGAGTGAAAAATACCGCTACCAGCAGACATGACCTGGACATCTCCAGCCTTGGTGACCCCTTTATTTCCTTGATTATCAATATGCGTAATTGCACCATGTCGAATATAAGTAATAATTTCCATATTTTTATGTGGGTGCATATCAAATCCAGACTTTGGTTGGATTGTGTCATCATTAATGACTCTTAATACACCAAACCCCATCTTGTTTGGGTTATAATATTCGCCAAAACTAAAATGATGTTTCGCCAATAACCAACCATGATTAACTTCACCAAGCTCTTTGTAAGGATATACTTTAATCATATAACTACTCCAATTATTTGATCATATAAATAATTATAATATGTACATTACAGAATTATAATAACTATAATTTCAATATATAATTTCCATTTAGTTAACAATATGCAGCATCTTTCCAGAATTTTAATCTTCAATGCAGTCGCAAAAAATAATAATTTTCGTAAAGCCGCTGATGAATTAGGCTATACCGCTTCTGCAGTTAGCAAGCAAATTCAAAATTTAGAAGATGAGCTATCGATTAAATTATTTATACGAACTACCCGATCAGTCCACTTAACAGATGAAGGACAAATGTATTACCAAACAACACAACGAATTTTAGATGAACTACAAGAAGTAGAAAATAAGCTATATAACTTTAAAAATACACCATTTGGTAGATTGAAAATAAGTTTACCTATGTCATTTGGACAACAATATCTTTCCAATACCTTATCACAATATGCCAAAGACTTTCCCAATGTACAGCTAACCACTGTATTTGATGATAAACGCGTCGATATTATTCAAGATGAATATGATCTAGCCGTGCGGATTGGTCAATTAGAAGACTCAAGCTTAATTGTTAAAAAAATTGCACCCTGCCCAATTATGACTTGTGCAAGCCCTGAATACATAATCCAGTATGGTAAACCAAAAACTCCTTATGATCTTGCACAACATAAGTGCATTCTGTATAACCAGAATAGTTCTCTTGAGCAATGGACATATCAACTTGAAGGGAAAAATATTAATATTCCAATAAACCCGATTATGAAAACCTGTCTCTTATACACATCTCCGAGCCCACG